>CAXACF010000524.1:0-1808 GCA_963967125.1 uncultured Rhodobacterales bacterium
ATCAACCCAGAACGCGTGGTTGCGGTGACATGGATCATCGTTGCCGCATTGGCCACGATTGCGGGGGTTCTATACGGGCTTGATAAATCGTTCAAACCCTTCACCTATTTCCAATTGCTGCTGCCCATCTTTGCCAGCGCGATTGTGGGCGGCTTGGGCAGCCCACTGGGCGCAATCGCAGGCGGATTTGTTGTGGCCTATTCCGAGGTCACGATCACCTATGCCTGGAAAAAGGTATTGAAATACTGGATGCCAGAATCCTTGGAACCCAGCACATTGATGCAACTGCTATCGACCGAATATAAATTCGCCGTCAGCTTTATGATTTTGATTGTTGTCCTGCTGTTTAGACCAACAGGCCTGTTCAAAGGAAAGGCGTACTAATGGATCAGACACGTAATATCCTTTACTTCGTCGCAATCGCCGCATTGATCATCATCACGGGCATGGTGCAAAGCTGGAACAGCGCGCTTTTGATCCTGAACATGGGATTGATCAGCGCGGTCATGGCGCTTGGCGTCAACCTACAGTGGGGCTTTGCGGGCCTGTTTAACGTGGGTGTGATGGGTTTTGTGGCCCTTGGTGGACTGGCCGCAGTTTTGGTTTCAACCGACCCTGTGTCCGAGGCATGGAGCGCGGGCGGTTTGCGTATCCTATTCGCCCTGGCGGTTGGCGCAGGTATCATCGGCGCCACAATCATCGCCTATCGCCGCATCACGACAACCCGCCCTCGTGTGATTGCCATGGTGACAATCCTTGGCCTTGGTTTTTTCCTATATCGTGCCCTGCTCGATCCTGCCGTTCAAGCGGTTGAGGCTGTAAACCCCGCATTGCAAGGAAACCTTGGGGGTCTGGGCCTTCCCATCATCTTGGCCTGGCCTGTTGGTGGCCTGTTCGCAGCGGGAGCCGCGTGGATCATTGGCAAGGCGGCCTTGGGCCTGCGGTCCGACTACTTGGCGATTGCAACATTGGGGATTTCCGAAATCATCATCGCGATCCTGAAAAACGAGGATTGGTTGGCACGTGGCGTGAAAAACGTGATTGGGTTGGATCGTCCCGTGCCCAAGGAAATTGACCTACAAGAAAGCGCACAATTCATCGAACGCGCCACCGGTCTGGGCCTTGACCCTGTTACGGCATCCGCATTGTTCGTGAAACTGAACTACGCGCTTTTGTTTTCTGTGGTGCTGATCATTCTGTTGGTTATGGCGCAACTGTCCTTGAAAAGCCCATGGGGCCGTATGATGCGCGCCATTCGTGACAATGAAACTGCTGCTGCCGCGATGGGGAAAAATGTAACGAACCGCCATTTACAAATTTTCATTCTGGGCTCGGCGATTTGCGGAATTGCGGGGGCCATGATGACAACACTGGACGGGCAATTGACACCGGGCAGTTATCAACCCCTGCGCTTCACTTTCTTGATCTGGGTCATGGTGATTGTCGGTGGATCGGGCAACAACTTTGGCGCAGTGCTGGGCGGGTTCCTGATTTGGTTCCTGTGGGTTCAGGTTGAACCGATGAGCCAATATCTTGTCACCCTCCTCACTGCAGGTATGGCCGAAGATAGTGCCGTGCGCCTTCACATGATGGAAAGCGTCGCCTATATGCGTTTGCTGACCATGGGGTTGGTATTGTTGCTGGTTCTGCGGTTCAGTCCACGTGGGTTGATCCCAGAGAAATAGGCCCTTCACACTTAGAAAACAGATTTATCTAAGACTGCACTTTAATGATCCAGTGCACGCCCGTGGGCGGTTAACAGGGCTGAGGCAACGAAGCCCCCGCCCTATCGGACGGGCGTGGGCTGG
>CAXACF010000525.1:0-1801 GCA_963967125.1 uncultured Rhodobacterales bacterium
TGTTCAGGGCGTACAAACATCCCCTTGATCTTGGTTGTTTGATCCGCGCGGCCCATCCACCCTTTGATGCGCATGTTGGTGCGACCACAGGGCGACTGCCCTGCCATGACGGCAGACAAATCGCCCGTGGCAAACCGAATTAATGGATAGTCGCGGTTTAATGTCGTCACGACAACTTCGCCCACCTCACCAACTGCAACTGGATTTCCTGTGCCTGGTGTTACGATTTCAACAATCACGCCTTCATCGATGATCATGCCATCCATGGCTTGGGATTCATAGGCGACATTGCCCAAATCTGCGGTCGCATAGTTTTGCAAACATAGAACACCACGATCTGCGTATTCCTGACGCAAGGACGGGAACAATGCACCACCGCCAACGGCGGCTTTGGTGATGCCAAGCTTTACGCCCAATTCATCCGCCTTATCCAAAATCACCTTTAGGTAATCGGGCGTTCCTGCATAAGCCGTTGTTCCAATGTCGGATGCCGCGCGCACCTGTAATTCGGTTTGGCCCACCCCCGCGGGAACAACCGCCGCGTTGACCGCACGCGCGCCATTTTCAAAAATCATTCCCGCTGGCGTCAGATGATACCCAAAGCAGTTTTGAACAATATCGCCTGAACCAATACCAACAGCGTTCAAAAACCGCCCGATCCGCCACCAATCATGACCAACCCCGCCGGGTTCATAAATTGGACCAGGGGATTGAAAGATATGGGCGAATTCATGTGTGTTCAGCGCACCATAACCCCCAAGCGGACCATTTTCCGATTGGGCTTTCACCAGATCAGATTTGCGCAAAACGGGCAGCCCAGCCAAATCATCAACGGTCTGTATTGCGCTGGCGTCAATGGCGCCGAGCGCATCTGCATTGCCACCCAATTTCTGAGCATTTTCGATTTGTGCAGGCAGGGCCAAAGCAAGGTCATTGGCGCGTTGATCAGCACTGCGTATTTCTAAATCATCAAAAAAGCTCATGAGCGGTCGTCCTAGTACAAAGTCGTTGAGAGAAAATATATAAAATTAGCTCAGCCAACGTTTACGACGGCGATAGCTGCGCGTATCGCGATAGGATTTTCGTCCATCTTCTGACATGCCGAGGTAAAATTCTTTCACATCTGGGTTTTCACGCAGTTCCGCCGCAGGGCCGTCCATCACTACGCGGCCTGATTCAAGGATGTATCCGTAATGGGCGTAGCGCAGCGCAACGTTTGTATTCTGCTCCGCCAATAGGAATGTCACCCCTTCGTTTTCATTCACAGATTTCACAATTTCAAAAATCTGTTCCACCAATTGCGGCGCAAGACCCATTGAGGGTTCATCCAACAAAATCGTTTCTGGGCGGCTCATCAACGCGCGACCAATTGCGCACATTTGTTGTTCACCACCCGAAGTGTAGCCCGCCAAAGATTTACGGCGTTCTTTCAATCGGGGGAAATAGCGATAGACCATTTCCAAATCTTCTGCGATTGCCGCACTTCCGTCGGTGCGGGTATAGGCGCCTGTCATCAGATTTTCTTCGACCGTTAGGTGTTCAAAACAATGACGCCCCTCCATCACTTGGATAACGCCACGGCGCACCATTTCGGCGGGATCTGTTTGGTCAACCCGTTCGCCGCGGTAAGACACCATGCCTTTGGTCACTTCGCCGCGTTCAGATTGAAGCAAATTGGAAATAGATTTGAGTGTGGTCGTTTTACCCGCTCCGTTTCCACCCAAAAGTGCAGTGATACCGCCTTTGGGGACACGCAGGGATACGCCCTTAAGAACCAAAATAACGTGGTTATAAATCACCT
>CAXACF010000526.1:0-1800 GCA_963967125.1 uncultured Rhodobacterales bacterium
GCCAATACCATTATCTTTTGGCATTCTTTCCTCCCATTACTGTTTATTCAGCGGCCAATTGACTAACGTCTTGTCCAGATGCAGCCATGATCGCTTTGACGATGTT
The DNA here is from genome assembly GCA_963967125.1 of uncultured Rhodobacterales bacterium. Lineage (GTDB taxonomy): Bacteria > Pseudomonadota > Alphaproteobacteria > Rhodobacterales > Rhodobacteraceae > HIMB11. Next base: position 107 of record CAXACF010000526.1, read on the forward strand.
GTGATACCCTGTGCAACGGCAAATGTTGCCTTCCAGGTGATGACGGACTTCTGCTTCTGTCGGCTTTGCATTCTTCTTCAGAAGATCTGCCGCCGCCATCACCATACCCGGTGTACAGAACCCACATTGTAGTCCGTGATGTTCTTGGAACGCAGCTTGAATCGCGCTGAGTGATCCATCAGCATTCGCTTGACCTTCGATTGTGGACACATCTGCGCCATCTGCCTCTGCTGCGAGCATCGTGCATGATTTAACAGCAATGCCATCGACGTGAACGGTACACGCACCACATTGACTGGTGTCACAACCAACATGCGTCCCCGTTAGGCGCAAATCATTTCTGAGAAAGTCAACGAGCAGCGTGCGCCCTTCAACCTCGCCAGAAACGGATTTGCCGTTTACTGTCATGGTAATGTTTGCCATTTTTCTCCTCCCTAGTGAGATCTATTTTAGTTTGAGACAAGACGCCCCAACCAACCTTTTTTCTTTTCGCCCTCTTCAGAACCCTCAACCTCTTCTAAAGGTCCTTGGACAGCATTTCTGAATTCTTCAAAAAACTGGTCCGCCATTTTCTTGGCGAACCCGTCGATGATGCGACTGCCAAGTTGCGCAAGTTTTCCGCCCACTTTGGCCTCCACATCGTATGATAACAATGTACCGCCTTCTTCATCCGTCAAGACAACCTTGGCGCCACCTTTGGCAAACCCTGCTGCGCCGCCTTTACCTTCACCCGACAGGGTCAGGCTTTCACCCTCAACGATATCGGACAGGGTGACCGCACCTTTGAACGTCGCTTTTACGGGTCCGACCTTTTGTACAACTGTTGCTTCAAACCCTTCTTCTGGGCTTCCGCTCATCTCTTTGCAGCCGGGCACGCATTGCTGTAGAACTTCCGCAGACAACAATGCCTGCCAAACTTCATTTCGATCAGCTGCAATCAGTTTAGAATCAGAAAGATTCATAATTATTCTCCAGTTATTGACATGCTAAGCGACATGTCCGTGTGTGCGATATTAGACTAAGGGCTTAGTTAGCGTAGTTTTGGCGGCGAAAGTGTAACGCCATAGTTGTCAAAAATTGCTTTCATCCGCCCGTCTTGTAAAGCGGAAAATATAATATCGTCGACCGTGTACGACAGGGGTTTGTATGCAAAATGGATTGCGGTACCCACTGTCCATTTTCCAACGGAAAAATTCGGCAAAGGTGGTTCGTGAACATCTGTGGTGGATGTTAGTCCATATTCCAACTGCGCCTTTGGCCCCATGACGGCCATAACCTCTCCCGCAGCCAGTGCCGCCATCGCATCAGAGGTTGAGCGATATCGTTTAATCGTATCGTCGCCAGAACGCACCAAAAGCCCAGTTAAATAGAAATCAGCGATCGAGTCATTTTCAACGCCGACGGTATCAAAGCGAAAATAGGCAGGTACAGGTTTTTCATCGGGGTACGCTGGCTTTGAATACGCGATTGCAATGCCTTCTTCATGATAGGTCCCCGTGAACGTGACCTGTTCAATCCGGCAGGCGAAGTCACTATCATAGGGGACATGCATCATCACATTTTTTACAGCACCACCTACGATTGGACCTTTCCAAATCCAATTTCGCAAATCTGCATCCAAATTTTCGCCTGCCGCAACCAAATAAACACGTGCTTTAACGCCCAAATCTTCTGCGATTAGATTGGCGATATCC
>CAXACF010000527.1:0-1798 GCA_963967125.1 uncultured Rhodobacterales bacterium
CATTTACCTTGGCAAGGTAACGCTCTACCCCTGAGCTACGCCCGCGTCCTTGGGTGGGTGCTGTTTATAAATAACTTTCGCCCGCTGCAAGCGAAAAACGTAACTTTCTTTTGCTACATGTCGCGGCGCCTCTATTTTTTTTTTTAAACCCTGTGCTAATTTGCAATTCGGGAGTTTTGATAAATGAAAACACAAGTCTGTATTATCGGGGGCGGGCCCTCTGGTTTGTTGTTGGGGCAATTGCTGCACAGTATTGGTGTGGACGCGATTGTATTGGAGCGCCAGACACAAGACTATGTCCTAAGCCGTATTCGGGCAGGGGTTTTGGAGGTCGGCTTTCAAAACCTGATGCGCCAGGCGGGCGTAGGTGCGCGTATGGATCGCGAAGGGCATGTGCATAACGGCACCCTGATCACCTATAACGATGAACGCGTGCGTATTGATTTTAGCGCCCTAACGGACACCTCGGTCATGGTCTATGGTCAGACCGAAGTCACCCGCGATCTATACGCCGCGCGTGCCGAAATTGGGGCCAAAACGTTCCACAGCGTTGAAAATGTTGAAATCCATGATGTTGAGGGGGACGCCCCCTATGTCACATTTGACCAAGATGGCGGGACGCATCGCATTGAGTGTGATTTTGTTGCGGGCTGTGATGGATTTCACGGTGTGTCGCGCCAACGCATTCCAAAGGACAAACGAAAAGAATTTGAAAAGGAATATCCTTTTGGCTGGCTGGGCATCTTGTCCCGAACACCACCAGCGGATGAAGAATTGATTTATGCAAATTCATCACGCGGTTTTGCCCTATGTTCGATGCGGAATGCGGAACTTAGCCGCTATTACATCCAATGCCCCATGACAGATCGGGTTGAGGATTGGAGTGATGATGCATTTTGGGACGAACTGCGCCGTCGTATTCCATCCGAAACTGCGGAACAGATGGTGACAGGACCCTCGATTGAAAAATCAATCGCTCCGCTGCGGTCATTCGTGTGTGAGCCGATGCAATGGGGACGTTTGTTTTTATGTGGGGATGCGGCGCATATTGTCCCCCCAACAGGGGCAAAGGGGTTAAACACAGCGGCATCCGATATCCATTATTTATTCGAGGCGATGCGCGCCCATTATCTGGATCATGATGCATCTGCGATGGATCAATACGGACCGCGCGCCTTGGCCCGTGTGTGGAAAACACAGCGCTTTTCGTGGTGGATGACAACGCTATTGCATCATTTCCCAGAGCAAAGCGATTTTGATCATCATATTCAGGCCGCTGAAATTGCGCATCTGCGCGACAATGTCGAAGCGCAGCGAGTATTAGCGAAAAACTATGTCGGGTTGCCGTACTAAGCAACAGGTCTCAAAATGAAATAAGCGGGTGGGGCGGATTAAACGGCCCCAACTAAGTTTGCGTTTACAGTCGATGCTGCGGCTGCATCGTTTGCGTCCATCTCTGCAACGATATTCGCGATATAGGCGTCAACAAACGTTGTACGTGAATATCCGATATCCGCAAGTTCGCGATCAGACAGCATGGCAAGTGTTTGATATGCTGCGCTTTTGGCGCGGCCAATAACCATTGCACGGTAAAGTGTTCTTAGCATTTTTTGTTCCTTTCTTGCTATGGGATTAGATAGCATTGTTATCGCTAACTTACCTCATCCAAGTTGGAATTGCGGCAATGCAGAAAATGCATAGCATAATTAGAAATGTAACACTGGTTCGCAATGCATGGTCAGGAAATAAGAAACAAATCAAAAAAGTTGCTGTCGATATTTTAAAACTTTATGCAAAG
>CAXACF010000528.1:0-1796 GCA_963967125.1 uncultured Rhodobacterales bacterium
GTCAATAGTCACATCACGCCACGCCGGAAACATCTCAGCAAAATCGCGCCTGATTTTTTGACGGATCCGTTCGTTGGAACGTTTGGTGTAATGCAATCCACCGCGCATTCCAAACAGGAAACGATTGTTCGGCATCATTCGGAAATAGTGCAGCAAAAACCGACTGTCATAGGCCATTTGCGCGCTGGTCCACCCTTGTGCCGTTTGTTCCTGATCCGTGATCGGGCGCGTGACGATGACGGATGACTGTACCGGCAAAAAGCGTGCGCGCATCCATGGAAACATATCCTCGGATGAATAGCCATTTGTGGCGATGATGAATTTGTTGCAGGATACTGTCCCGTTTGGGGTTGCGATGTCGTATCCCGATGTCGTTGGCACAATGCGCTGGGCGGGTGTTTTGGCATAGATTTTGGCACCTTTTGTTTGTGCCATTTGCAACAATCCGCTGGCATATTTTTGCGGGTTCAATCCAAAGCCGATGGGGGTTGTGATTGCGCCATGAAATGCGCCGCCCAGCCCGTTCTGGCGAAGTTCTTGTTCGCCTAAAATCTCGGCGGTGACGCCGTAGTCGCGCTGAATTTCGGCCTGAAGCGCGGGAAAATCCTGTGCGTGTTTTGGTTTGTGAGCCAAGAGTGTTTCGCCATTTGAGTGGCGATCGACATCTAAATCATGGTGGGTCAGAAACTGATCAACCAGATCGACAGCGGCCTTTTCCGCCTGGCGGTATAATTGTCGTTGATCCGATCCGTGAAGCCTATCTAAACGTGCGTTTGAAATTTTCCCGCCGCCCAAACAGCAGAATCCACCATTACGCCCCGTTGCGCCGAACATGGGATGCTGTGCATCCATCACGGTGACATCGACACCTGCCTGTCCCAAATGATAGGCTGCAGACAAGCCCGTAAATCCAGCACCTATAACGGCAACATCGGTTCTGTGCGGACCTTCTAATTTTGGCAATGAAACAGGTGGAACTGTCGTTGACCAATAAAGGTCCCGAATGGGATCGAGACCATAAGCAGCAGTTTCATAGACATAGCGCATTTAGGAACGCACGGCTTGCTGTTCTTCTAATCGTTGGCGCACCGCAGCGCGTTTTGAAATCAGCGATGCCGAGATCACGCCAATGGTCACGATTGCAATCATGATCGTTGACAGTGCATTTATTTCGGGACTGACCCCAAGGCGCACGGCCGAGAAAATCTTGATCGGTAGGGTCGTGGCCGATGGACCAGAGGTGAAGGATGCGATCACCAAATCATCCAATGACAGCGTGAATGCCAAGAGCCATCCTGATATGACCGCGGGTGCGATGATGGGCAATGTGACCAGACGAAATGCCTCAAACGGGGTGGAACCCAAATCCAATGCAGCCTCTTCCAGCGACATATCAAATGTGGCAAGACGCGATGACACAACCACAGACACATAGCACATTGAAAAAGTGGTGTGGGCCAAAACGATCGTCATGACGCCGCGATCCAGACCAATACCAATAAATAGCAGGAGAAGGGATAGGCCTGTGATCACCTCTGGCATCACGAGAGGCGCATAGATCATCCCAGAGAACAATGTCCGCCCCCAAAACCGACCTGCGCGCACAAGGACATAGGCGGCCAAGGTGCCCAACACGGTGGCAAAGGTTGATGATAACACCGCAACCTTAATCGTAACCCACGCCGCGTCCAAGAACGCCTCATTCCGCATAAGCTCGCCATACCATTTTGTGGAAAACCCCGCCCAAACCGTGACCAGTTTCGACGAGTTGAACGAATAGATCACCAAAATCACCA
>CAXACF010000529.1:0-1793 GCA_963967125.1 uncultured Rhodobacterales bacterium
CGAGTTCAATGATTTGGGAAGGTTGGGACGTGCGGGGACAGGTGTGGCAATGCACGCAAAACCCGCAGTTCAGGCGGAATGCGATGTGCGTGTGAACCACGGCGATTTAACCGCCCTGTTGTTTTTACAAGGTTATTCAAGGGACGAATTTTGCGGTCTGTAAAACGTCGGTATCGTGTCGGTATTACATCGGTGCGCGAGCGTTCAGGCGCGCGACGCTCGTGCAGGGCACATCGCCCCGCCCACCTTCCCGTAAAGGTTTGTGATCGGTTCTTGATGCTTGGTAAAATTCGCTTACCTTATGAGGCAAGCGAAGAGGAGATCATCATGAGTGCAGGCTATTTCAAAGATCCAGATGCCATCGCGCGGTTAAGCGATGAGGAATTTTGGGTAACCCAAGAAAGCGGGACAGAGCGGCCCGGGACAGGCAAGCTCCTTTATAACAAAGAACCCGGAATTTATGTTGATATTGTCTCTGGCGAACCCCTATTTGCGTCCTCTGATAAGTATGAGAGCGGATGCGGGTGGCCCAGTTTTACCAAACCGATTGAAGCGTCACATATAAATGATTTGCGGGATACAACGCATGGTATGATCCGTACAGAAGTGCGCAGCACGCATGGGGACAGCCATTTGGGCCATGTGTTCCCAGATGGTCCGCAGGATCGTGGTGGATTACGCTATTGCATCAATTCCGCATCGCTTCGCTTTGTGCCGAAGGATGAGATGGAAGGCGAAGGCTATGGCGCCTATTTGGACCAAGTGGAGGACTAAGATGGAAACGGCGGTATTTGCAGGTGGATGTTTTTGGGGAATGGAGGATTTAATCCGTCGCATCCCTGGGGTTCACAAAACACGTGTTGGCTACACTGGGGGCCATGTAGACAATCCAACATATCGATTGGTCTGCACAAAAACCACAGGGCATGCAGAGGCGGTTGAGATCGAATTTGATCCATCGGTTGTCAGTTATCGAACATTGTTGGAATTCTTTTTCCAAATCCATGACCCGACAACAATTGACCGCCAAGGAAATGATATTGGTGACAGCTATCGGTCTGAAATTTTCTATACCAGTGATGCGCAAAAAGAGATGGCCGTAAAAACGATTGAGGATGTAAACGCCTCTGGTCTATGGCCGGCTGCTGTCGTGACCAAAGTGTCGCCTGCGGTTACATTTTGGGAGGCAGAACCAGAACATCAGGATTATTTGGTGCGTCATCCAAACGGTTACACCTGTCACTTTCCCCGTGCGGATTGGGTTTTGCCAAACGTGGGCGCAGAAACCTAGGGAAACACAATGACCGTTGCGTGTAATCTGGCGCGGCGGTCACAAATCCATGCTTTGGGCCAGCGCATAAATCGGTGCCAGCATATAGCGGCGAAAACGCCCCAGCGGAAATTGCGTAGGAATGTGTTGAAACGCCTTGGGGTTGGGGCGCGTGCCGATCCGATCCAACACCATATCGGATAATAGTGCACCTGAATAGCTGGCCATTGCGACGCCATTTCCATGATAACCAAAGCCCGCATAGCCCCCCGCGTATCCTGGAATTTCGCCGATATAGGGCGTTTCAGATCGGTTAAGCGCCACAAGCCCTGACCATTCATAATCAATGGTCACGTCACGCCATGCAGGGAACATACCAGCAAAATCGCGCCTGATTTTTTGACGGATCCGTTCGTTAGAACGTTCGGTGTAATGCAGTCCACCACGCATACCAAACAGGAAACGATTGTTCGGCATCATTCGAAAATAGTGTAGCAAAAACCGACTGTCATAGGCCATTTGC
>CAXACF010000530.1:0-1793 GCA_963967125.1 uncultured Rhodobacterales bacterium
TTAGTCATAGTGCGCTATTGTACGAGCCAAAGCCAACTCCCTAAGGGCGCCAGTTTAGGAAATTCCCGATCATGCGCAGGCCTTGGGTGGCACTTTTTTCAGGGTTGAATTGCAGGCCGATCATGGGGTTGCGGGCCACAACGGCGGTGACATCGCCCGCGTAATCCACATGCGCGATGCACTGTTCTGGGGTTGCAACCTGCATCTGATAGGAATGTACGAAATAGGCGTGGTCCCCCGTTTCGACCCCGTCAAAAATAGGGTGGGGTTGGTCGATCACCAAATTGTTCCACCCCATATGTGGAATTTTTAATGTGGGATCGGCGGGCGCAATTTTATGCACGGCCCCATCAATCCATCCCAAACCCGGCGTTTGGGTGTATTCATGGCCCTCTTTCGCCATCAACTGCATCCCGACGCAAATCCCCATAAAGGGCCGCGCCTTGTGCTCTACCGCCTCGCAGAGGGCATCGTAAATGGCGCTGTTTATCAATGCATCGCGACAGGCGGGAAAGGCGCCGTCGCCCGGCAAAACCAGACGATCTGCCCGCGCCACCACATCAGGATCGGATGTGACAACAACATCGCCTGCATCCAGTTCCGCGGCCATTTTTTCAAATGCCTTTAGCGCGGAATGCAAATTTCCGCTTTCGTAATCAATCAGTGCGGTCAGCATGGCGGATCAAAGCGCCCCTTTGGTCGAGGGCAGGGCCTGTGACATGCGGGGATCAATTTCAACCGCCTGACGCAAGGCACGCGCCACCGATTTAAACGCCGCCTCGGCGATGTGGTGCGAATTTAGGCCATGCAACTGATCAATATGCAGGGTTAGGCCCGCATGTGTTGACAGCGCCTGAAAAAATTCACGCACCAATTCGGTATCAAAATTCCCGATTTTCTGCGTGGGCATGTCCAAGTTGAACACCAAAAACGGACGCGCCGAAATATCCAGCGCCGCGCGCACCAATGCATCATCCATCGGCAACAGGCAGCTGCCATAGCGATTGATGCCCTTTTTGTCGCCCACTGCCTGAACAATGGCCTGACCAAGGGCGATGCCCGTATCCTCAACCGTGTGGTGATCGTCGATGTGATAATCGCCCGCGGCGCGAATGGTCATGTCGATCAGCGAATGGCGCGACAATTGATCCAGCATATGGTCAAAGAACCCGACGCCCGTCTGATTGTCATACTGTCCTGTCCCATCCAGATTGATGGTTACTGAAATTTGCGTTTCGGCTGTATTTCGCGTGATAGTTGCGCTGCGCATTCGCTTACTCATATTTTTGTTGCATGGGGGTTATATTCCCGTTGACCGCTCAGGCCAAGCCCCAATTCAAACCTTTGTATTTATGTCGCAAATTAATTGTTTACCCTGCGGTAGGCGAATTTTTGCTTGTCCGATTTTGGGCGTGAAGTTAGTTTGGTCGCCATACCGATAGGAATCTATCGCGATAAGCTGCGCACGGGAGGAATAGATGCGTAAGAATATTATTACAGGAGTAAGCCTTGTTGCCCTAAGCGCGGGGATGGCACAGGCGGGTGGTTTTGAGCTTCAGACGCTGGACACATCAATGATGTACGCCGACGGAAACCAAGCGTCTATTTCATATGCAAGTATAGATGCTTCTATTGAAGGTGTGAACCCCTTGGCTGGAGCTTCTTCAAAAAAACAGGTGGTCAAAGATCAAACCGTGACAAATTTCTCTGGAAAGTTTGATATTAATGAAAGCCTATCGTTTGGTATTCACACATATCGTTCCGGCGCAATCCAGTTAAGCGGTGGGAATGAA
>CAXACF010000531.1:0-1792 GCA_963967125.1 uncultured Rhodobacterales bacterium
AATTATGGATAAATTGCGATTTTGATCTGATTTGGATGAAATGGGTTGTTTTTCGGCGGATCGTTCCGACATATGTTCGAACCAAAAGGAATGGATATGCCCGAAATAAACCAAGCTGCACTGGATTTTTTGTTGACGCGCCGGTCGCGCCCCGCAAAAACGCTCGACCTGCCTATCCCTGATCGCACAGAATTATTATCGCTGTTGACAGCGGCCGCGCGAACGCCGGACCATGGCAAGTTAGAGCCGTGGCGTTTCATTGTTCTGTCCAAAGATAAATTGCGCAGTTTGGCGGATTTGGTTGCTGATCGTGGTGCCGCGCTGGGACACGAATCCGATAAAATTGAAAAGGCGCAGGGTGCCTATAACACGGGACATTTGGCCGTCGCAGTTATCGAGGTTCAAAAACCATCTGAGAAAATCCCAGCGATTGAACAAACCTATTCTGCGGGTGCTGCGTGCCTTGCGTTATTGAATGCGGCGCTTGCCTCTGGTTGGGGGGCAAATTGGATTTCTGGTTGGCCATCGCATGATCGTGGATTTGTCGAGTCTGGCTTTGGTTTGGCGGAAAACGAACGCGTTGCGGGAATTATTTATTTGGGCACAGAACGCACCACACCACCCGAGCGTCCGCGCCCCAACCTTGACGATATTGTGAGTTGGGAATGACGCAAATTACGCGCGCAATCGCGCTTTCGATTTCACAGTTTTCTGATCGTCGATTTCAACGCGTTGTACTTAAATCCATCGTTCTTGCCATAGTCGCGCTTTGGGCATTGGCCGCGGGTGGTGGCAGTGTATTGGGATGGCTGTTCAGTGGTGATTTAACCCTACCATGGATTGGCACAATTACGTTTAGTGGTTCATTGATTGGGTGGGGGGCATTTTGGATTATACTGGGATTATCGGTGTTCTTGATGGTTCCCGTCGCCTCTGCCATGTCCGCGTTTTTTGTCGATGATATCGCCCGCGCCGTTGAAGAGCGCCACTATCCTAATACCCAAGCGCAGCATCGTTCAAAACTGTCTGAAGAGGTCAGAGAAAGCCTTGGGTTTCTGGGGACAATGTTGGTGGCGAACCTGATCGCGTTAGTTTTTTACGCATTATTTACCGTATTTGCGCCGATTATCTTTTGGTCATTGAACGGATATTTAATTGGACGCGAGTATTTTTATATGGCTGCGAAACGCCATTTGGGGCGCGAAAATGCGTTATCTGCTTTTCGTGATCATCGTTTTCGCGTTTGGATATGCGGTGTGATCTTGGTCCTACCGATGAGCGTTCCTATAGTGAACCTATTGGTTCCTGTCCTTGCCGCAGCAAGTTTTACCCATCTGTTTCAAGGGTCGATGGTGGACCGTAACGGTCAAAGAAATCTAAATCATCCACGGTAATTGCACCCGAAACGATAATGCCCGCCACAATTGCCCAGATCACAGCGGAAATACCCGTTGTGATCCATGCCTTTTTACGCAAATGGTGATTTTCTGGCGCGCCCGCTTGGGTGCCTTCGACCACATTGCCCAGATCGCCTTGTGTTTCGATCCTAAACGGAATCACGATTAGAAATGTCATGAACCAAATGACGGCAAACAAAACTAATGCAGATGTGATTCCCATGGCGATACCCCGATCTTAAACCTGTTCTAGTTCGATAAGCGTGCCATTAAAGTCCTTTGGGTGCAGAAACAATACTGGTTTTCCGTGTGCGCCGATCTTTGGTTCGCCTGCTCCCAATACACGTGCGCCTGTGGATTTCAGATGATCACGCGCTGCTAGGATGTCATTAACC
>CAXACF010000532.1:0-1790 GCA_963967125.1 uncultured Rhodobacterales bacterium
GCGCGGATGAAGCGATTACCAAAACACATGGTTTCAATTTCTTTGGCGAATTGAAATATCCAGCGGATTACAAACACCTTGATTATGTGAACCCCGACGCGCCAAAAGGTGGTGAAATTTCTATCTGGACGATGGGAACCTTTGATAGTTTCAATCCCTACACACGTAAAGGACGCGCTGGTGCCCTTGCTTCTGCTCCATTCGAATCACTTCTTGAAGGCACGTCAGATGAAGTGGGTACAAGCTATGGTCTTTTGGCGGAAACACTAGAATACCCAGAAGATCAATCATGGGTCATCTTCAACATGCGCCCAGAGGCACGTTTTTCAGATGGCACACCTGTGACAGCAGAAGATGTGGCCTTTACCTACGAATTATTCCTGAACGAAGGATTGGCCAGTTATCGTGCAATCCTGGGTCAGATCGTGACCGGTGTGGAAATCTTGGGGCCGCACCGTATTAAATATTCATTTGCCGATGATGCGTCTCGCCGCGATGCGATTCCAATCGTTGGCGGACTACCTGTGAAAAGCAAGGCGTGGTTTGAAAAGACTGGCGCGAAGCTAGACGAATCACGAATGGAACCTGCGATTGGTTCAGGTCCATATGTGTTGGACAGCTATGACATCAACAAACGCATTACTTATAAACGCAATCCCGATTATTGGGGCAAGGATTTGCCATTCAACAAAGGGCGCGGAAATTTTGACACAATTCGCGTTGAATATTTTGCGGATTCCAACGCAGCGTTTGAAGGTTTCAAATCAGGTGCTTACACGTTCAGACAAGAGAACTCGTCAAAATCATGGGCAACTGCATATGATTTTCCTGCGCTTGACGAAGGTCATGTGATTAAAGCGCTTCTGCCCGATGGCGGAATGGCGACTGGGCAAAGCTATGTGATGAACCTGCGTCGCGACAAATTTAACGATATCCGTGTGCGTCAGGCAGTGGGTTTGTTGTTTAATTTTGAGTGGTCCAATGAATCGCTATTCTATGGTCAGTACGCACGGATAAATTCATTCTGGGAAAACTCTGAATTGGCTGCAGAAGGCATGCCATCAGATGCGGAACTTGCCCTATTGGAACCCATTTCGGACTTATTGCCCGCAGGTGTGATTGATGACGAGGCTGTCATGGCACCTGTTTCTGGGAACCGCACTCTGGACCGAAAAAACCTACGGAAGGCAAGCGCACTTCTGGACGAGGCAGGCTGGGCCGTTGGCGATGATGGATTGCGCCGAAATGCAGCGGGTGAAACGCTGACAATCGAAATCATCGAGGATAGCCCCACATTCGACCGCGTACATCTGCCATTCATCGACAACCTTAAAGCAGCAGGAATTGATGCAATATATTCACGCATCGACCCTGCGCAGATGACCGACCGATCACGCAACTATGATTTCGATATGATGGTTGATCAGTTCCCAATGTCGCTGGAACCCTCATCAGGATTGAAGCAATATTTTGGATCGGAAACCGCGGATCAGTCCGTGTTTAACTCGATGGGGTTAAAATCAGAGGCGGTTGATGCCCTGATTGAGCATGTGATGAAGGCCCAGAACAAGGCAGAGTTGGCAACTGCGGTCAAAGCGCTGGATCGCACATTGCGGGCCTATTATTTCTGGGTGCCACAGTGGTTCAATGATGCCTATCGCGTGGCCTATTGGAACATGTATGAGCACCCCGAAACATTGCCGCCATTCGCATTGGGTAATCTTGATTTCTGGTGGTACAATGCCGAAAAAGCCGCCGATCTAAAAGCCAAAGGCGTTTTGAGGTAAGCA
>CAXACF010000533.1:0-1788 GCA_963967125.1 uncultured Rhodobacterales bacterium
TCAGATTGAGGCGGAAACCAAGAAATTCATTGAGTTTCTGTCAAACATCTATCGTGATTTGGGCTTTGAGAATTTCTCAATCAAATTCTCTGATCGTCCTGAACAACGCGCAGGCAGCGACGAAGTTTGGGATAAATCGGAAAACGCCCTGCGCAGCGCGACGGAAGCCGCAGGATATGATTTTGAACTGAACCCAGGCGAAGGCGCATTTTATGGGCCGAAACTTGAATTCGTGCTAACGGATGCGATTGGACGGGATTGGCAGTGTGGGACATTGCAGGTGGATTTCGTTCTGCCTGAACGGTTGGATGCAAACTACATCGCAGAGGACGGCCAAAAACATCGCCCCGTGATGTTGCACCGCGCGGTATTGGGTTCCTTTGAACGCTTTATCGGGATCCTGATTGAAAGCTCAGCAGGGCGTTTGCCGTTTTGGTTGGCCCCCCGTCAGGTTGTTGTGGCCGCAATTGTATCGGATGCAAACGACTATTGTCAGGAAGTTGTCGCGGCATTGCGTGCCAAAGGCGTGCGCGCCGAATTGGATCTACGCAACGAAAAAATCAACTATAAGGTGCGCGAACATTCTGTTGGCAAGGTGCCTGTGATTTTGGCCTGCGGCATGCGCGAAGTGGAAGAGCGCAGCGTTTCCGTACGTCGCTTGGGGGAAAAGCAAACCTCGACCAGCTCACTTGAAGAGATTGTGAGCACGCTCACAATTGAGGCGAAAGCGCCAGATCAATTGTAACATTTGGTCTAAAAATTTAATGTACATGGGGGGCAAAGTTTCATTTTGCCCCCTTTTTCATTTCAAATCCTCACGTTCAATACCAAATATTATCACACCCGATCACAGGGACGTGACACACGCGCCTGTGATTGGCAAAAATACGCAATCCCGATTTAGCCTGTGATGGACCGATGCAGTCACGCACAACCAAAAAGGGAATGTAATTATGTCTAAATCAGTAAAAACACTTGCCATCGCAAGCGCCGTTGCAGCCGCCGTCGCAGGCACCGCAACAATCACGCATGCAGGCACCAAGGAAAAATGTTTCGGTGTGTCATTGGCGGGTCAAAACGATTGTGCCGCGGGTCCTGGCACAACATGCGCAGGATCATCCACAGTTGATTACCAAGGTAACGCTTGGACATTGGTCGACGAAGGCACCTGCATGAACATTGAATTGCCCGCGATGGATGACGGTACAATGCGCAAAGGGTCACTAGAAGCGCTAGAGCGCGATCTGCCAGCATAAGCCACGAAAAAATTGGGCGCACCCAAATGACCACAGATATTCCAACCGCACTGCCAAAAACCGTCGGCGTTGGGTATAAACCCCAACATTATGCAGACATCCTAAGGCATCCCCCCTCTTTAGGATGGCTAGAGGTTCACGCGGAAAACTATCTGGGATCAGGGGGGCGCCCAATCGCGCAACTGCGCGCACTACGCGAACATTACGCGTTTTCTGTGCATGGGGTTGGCCTGTCCATTGGGTCGGAACAGGGCATTGATCCTGTTCATCTCTCTCGGGTTAAAGAGTTATGTGATTGGCTAAACCCTGCACAGTTTTCAGAACACCTTGCCTGGTCAACCCATGAGGTCGGGTTTTTGAACGATCTATTGCCCCTGCCCTATGATACGGCCACGTTAAATCGTGTGGTTGCGCATATTGATTTGGTGCAAACCACATTAGGGCGTCAAATGCTGCTGGAAAATCCATCAAGCTATTTGGGATTTCAACACAGCACATATGATGAATGTGAATTTTTATCTGAAATTGCCAA
>CAXACF010000534.1:0-1787 GCA_963967125.1 uncultured Rhodobacterales bacterium
CAGAAAAATGGGAAAACCGCATGGATGGTAAAATGCGGAACCGATCTGTTGGTAGTTTGTTGATTGCCGCCATTATGTCGTCTGAACCCGGATCGTTATTGGGTAAAATTACCACAAAGTTTTTGCCAGATGCATCCAAAGCCCCAAACAAATTTACGGCCTGTTCTGCCATCGTGTCCTGTTCCGATGTGACAGGATGAAAGGTGCAGATGCCGTAATCAGTAAACGGAATGTCATAATGACCGCGCACTGTTTCGATCGACACGCCAGAGGGTTTCGAATGAAAATCCAATTCAGGAGAACCAATCACATATATCGACTCTTTAGGTTCCCCCAAACGCGCAACACGTTCAGCCGCGGAATGTGAACTTACAAAATGGCAAAAGGCCAATTTGGTGTTGCAGTGACGGAACAATTCATCAATCGTTCCGGATACTTCGCCACCCTCGACATGTGCGCATCGGATATAATTTGTGGCGCAGACGATTGCACAAGCCAATGCCTCGATCCGGTCACCATGTACGATCACCAAATCGGGCTGATGGCCCCGCACGAAGTCAGAAAATCCCAAAACCGTTTTGGCAAGGATCACATCCTGTGGATCGCCTTCATACTGGTTTGAAAATTCCGAAACACCCACACCTTGAACGCGCTGAACCTCGATCTTGGTCAGGCCGTAACGTTCCATCATATGCATGCCAGTGACCCAGAAGCTAACATCAAAGCCCTGATCCCGCGCCGCAACGGCAAGCGGTTCAAGCTTGCCAAAATCTGCACGCGTTCCTGTCACGAAAAGAAGTTTCTTCATTTCTGGATCGGCCCTTTAGTTCTTTGACTTTTCTCTTAGCCTGTTGGATAGAGTTGCACAACAACTTGCCGAAAAAGGAAATGGGACATCATGTCAAAGGATCGCGTCATCATCTGCATGAAATGGGGGACCCTGTATGGACCTGAATATGTGAATGTCCTTTACAACGCCTGCCGCGAGAATATCGAAGGCGACTTTAAATTTGTGTGCCTCACAGATGATAACACTGGCATACAAGATCAGGTTATGTGTCATCCCATTCCTGACCTAGGTCTGAGTGAGGCGGATTGGAAAAAAGGCGGATGGCCCAAACTGGCCGTATTCAAGGAGGACTTCTTCGGTTTAACGGGAACGGCCCTGTTCATTGATCTGGATATGGTGATCACGGGCCCATTGGATGCATTTTTTGAACATAAGCCTGGGAAAATTGTTGCTGTGGATAACGGACGAAATTGGAAATTCGGCGGCGATTCCGAGCCACGCGAAGCGGGAACAATGATTTTTAAGTTTGATTTACAAAAGCACTCAGACATCCTCACAACATTTCTTGATGATGTCGACGGCGCGGTCAAGCGGACGCGAATTGAACAAGCCTATTTACAAGACGTTTATTCATACATTGAATTTTGGCCCAAAGATTGGGTTATCAGCTTTAAATATCATCTGCGCCAACCCGTCTTGCGTGGGTTATTTTTACAACCACATGCGCCCAAACATCCGAATAAAGTTCTGGCCTTTCACGGTGAACCACGCCCCATCGACCTTGTGAATGGCGGGCTGTGGGGCATTGGACCGCACTGGGGTCTGGGGCGTGTAAAGTGGATGTTGGATTATTGGCGTTGTTTTGGTCTTTCAATATGAGCTTCTCCACCAGATGAAAATTCACTTTGGTCTCTTTCACCACAATATGGACAATTAATCAAAAACATTAATGTGCTACAGCTGCTGCTCCATGTTCATCAACAAGGTCGCCACTAAC
>CAXACF010000535.1:0-1786 GCA_963967125.1 uncultured Rhodobacterales bacterium
ATCGTCTATCTCTTTTTCTTTTCGTTTACCAATATCTTCAGGCAAACCTTCTTTGACCGCTTTTTTCATTTCGCTGTCGCGTGGGTTGAAATGCCCCATCGGGGTTCACACTCAGCGAAATATCCAAGGCATCCGCAAAGGCCTGCGCCCTCTCAATATCGCCCGAGCGGATCAACGTTTCAAAATATGCCAGTTCTTGGGTCAGGCCGCGGGTAAGTTGTTCTGTTACCCCTTCAAAATGGCGCTGAATAAATACGAATGACACCAATAACTGAATCAAAACAACAGGCAAAATCAATATCAGCGCAGCGCGCCAATACAGCCGTTTGGGCATATACTGTTTGATCCAACTAAACATCACGGATAGACATACCCAAACATCGGGTGAAAGGAAATCGAAATGAGCAGCTATCCACCGCCCCGTGGCACATTTGATCAGGTGACGCCGTCCATTCGACGGATCGTTGCCCCCAATCCTTCGCCCATGACCTATCACGGCACAAACACCTATCTTTTGGGCCAAAAAAGGGTGGCGGTGATTGATCCAGGTCCAAATGACGATGCGCATCTGTCCGCGATTATGGCCGCTGTGCCAGAGGGGGGAACGATAACGCATATCTTTGTGACCCACGCCCATTATGATCATTCCGAACTGGCCATGCACCTGTCAAAAACAGTCGGGGCGCCCATCTATGCCTTTGGCAATCATGAGGCGGGAAAAAGTGCCTTGATGAAATCCTTGTCTGAACAGGGCGGTTTAGGCGGGGGCGAAGGTATTGATCGCGCATTTCAACCCGATTACACCCTGTCACACATGGAAACCGTCACATGTGACGAATGGCGCATCACCGCACATCACACCCCCGGACACATGGCAAATC
The DNA here is from genome assembly GCA_963967125.1 of uncultured Rhodobacterales bacterium. Taxonomy (GTDB): domain Bacteria; phylum Pseudomonadota; class Alphaproteobacteria; order Rhodobacterales; family Rhodobacteraceae; genus HIMB11. Next base: position 882 of record CAXACF010000535.1, read on the forward strand.
ATATGTGTTTTCAGGTGGATAAAATCCTATTCACAGCCGATCATGTGATGGATTGGGCCACATCCATGGTGTCGCCCCCCGATGGGGATGTTGGGGATTTCATGCGATCGTGTGAACATCTGTTGGATTTCGATTGGGATCTGTTTTTGCCAGGTCATGGCGATGTTGTACGGGCGCCCAACGAACGGCTGCATTGGTTATTGACCCACCGCCGCGAACGCGAGGTTCAGATCCTAACACAGTTACAAGCAGGTCCAGCAACGCCCCATGAATTGGCCAAGGCAATCTATACAGATATTGATGCAAAGCTGATCCCAGTGGCGGCGCGCAACGTCTTTGCCCACTTGTTGGAGTTGCATAATAAAGGGTTGATTTCCGTCGAAAAACCAATCGCCTTTGATGGCATCTTTTCCCCCTTATCATGAACGAAATTTTTTTCACAAAAATCGAAAATATCCTCTGGACGTCCTGAATCGCAATTGTTATACGCACCTCAAGTTCCGGCGTAGCTCAGCGGTAGAGCAGTTGACTGTTAATCAATTGGTCGTAGGTTCGATCCCTACCGCCGGAGCCAATAAAAACAAAGGCTTAGCTAATTTCGCGGCCTCTTTTTTCGTGGATCAGCCAGACATTGAGCCAGACATTTTCATGTAAAGTTACGCTAATTTACGTTACTAGATACTTGAACTAGAGTTAAATATTTGCAACGCACGTGCGCCCGCGCGCGGCTGTGCGCTCTTTGTGTACAGGGCGCAAATCTGCTTGCGCTAAATATCGTTTAACCCCGCCCTACCCTGTAAATTTCCCAAATCTCAGCACGTGAAAATACAAAAAGTTACCAACCTGCTTCGTTTGAGCATTCTTCAAAAGTTAAATTTGGGCTGTATTCATCACACCGCTTTCCG
>CAXACF010000536.1:0-1782 GCA_963967125.1 uncultured Rhodobacterales bacterium
ACGGTGTTGAGGTTGGTGATGATGCATTGCTGCCCCATGTCAGCGGTTTGAAGGGTCCGTTTGGCTGTCTGAACCGCGCACGTTATGGAATCAGCTGGGGCGTTTTGGGTTCGGCCGAGTTCTGCTGGCACGCGGCGCGTCAATACGGTTTGGATCGCAAACAATTCAATCGCCCAATTGCCCAAACACAGCTATTCCAAAAGAAATTGGCAGATATTCAAACCGAAATCACACTGGGCCTTCAGGCCGCACTGCGTGTGGGACGTTTGATGGACGAAGCCCGTGCCGCGCCCGAAATGATTTCTATGATCAAACGCAATAACTGTGGCAAAGCTTTGGAGATCGCGCGGACAACGCGGGATATGCATGGCGGAAACGGGATTTCAGAGGAATTCCAAATCATGCGTCATATGTGCAATCTGGAAACGGTGAATACGTACGAAGGAACGCATGATGTCCACGCCCTTATCTTGGGACGTGCGCAAACAGGTTTGCAAGCCTTCTTTTAATGTCGCGAAATCATTGGCGGAATGCAGCGGTTGAACAGGTTGCATTCCCACCTTTAACCGACAACATCACAGTCGATCTGGTTGTTATTGGCGGTGGCTTTACAGGTCTAAACGCGGCACGTGTTGCGGCGTGCGAAGGGTTGCGCGTATGTCTGATAGAGGCAGAAACCATCGGGCATGGCGGGTCAGGGCGCAACGTTGGGTTGGTCAACGCAGGACTTTGGCTGCCCCCAGATCAGATCAAAGAAACGCTCGGGGATGCGCGTGGCGAACGCCTGATTAACGATTTGGCAACGGGTCCTGATCGTGTTTTTGATTTGATAAAAACCTATGAAATACAGTGTGATGCGCGTCGAAATGGAACCTTGCATCTTGCTCATTCAAGTCAGGCAATATCTGCTCTGCGCGCACGAGAACAACAGTGGCAAAGCCGGGATGCGCCTGTAAGATTGTTGGATGAACAGACCACGGCGCAGCATGTCGGGAGCGATAGATATCACGGTGCTTTGTTTGACGCACGTGCGGGCGTTATTCAACCGCTGGACTATGCACGCGGTTTGGCGCGTGCTGCTGCAGATAAGGGGGTGCAAATTTATCAAAAGACCGCGGCTGTACACATCAAGCGCGATGATATCTGGCAAGTCACGACAAGCGGTGGGCACATACATGCAGCAAAACTATTGATTGCGACGAATGCATATAACAATTTAACATCAGCAACACAGGTGTACAAAACATCAATTGTGTCTTATTTTCAATGCGTTAGCCAGGAATTGTCGAAGCGTGATTTTGATGCCATTTTGCCCAATCACCATGGGTGTTGGGACACGGCATTGATTATGAGTTCGTTTCGCAAAACACGCGACAACCGATTGGTCTTTGGCGCCATGGGAGAAACCAGTGACACCGTTGGGCGTCACATTCACGACGGATGGGCGCAGCGCGCAATTCAGCGGATTTTTCCAAATGTGAAGATCGAATTGTCACAATCGTGGTCAGGCCGGATTGCGATGACCAAAAACAAAATTCCTGAAATCATGAGGTTGGGCAACGATGGATATGCGATTTTTGGGTATTCGGGCCGTGGGATTGCACCAGGCACGGTTTTGGGGGAACAATTTGGAAATTATACGGCTACTGAAGATGAAAACGATCTGTGTTTGAAGATAACAGATAATTATCGTGAAACATTTACCAATTTGAAATCCAAATATTTTGAAAGTGGTGCGCGCGTTTTTCACATACTTAATGATAGGTGAGACCCCAGTAGCAT
>CAXACF010000537.1:0-1779 GCA_963967125.1 uncultured Rhodobacterales bacterium
ATCGCGGAACACCCACCTGGAATGGCATTGTTGGTCGAGGATCAAACAGACCTACTGCCAACCTCTGCACCCCGCCAGCCATAGATGGATTGGTCATCATCCCCCACACAGCAAATATTTTTATGTGCGCACGCCAAGAGGCGAAGCCACAAATACTGGGCGACATTGGTATCCTGATATTCGTCAACCAAAATGAATTTGAACCAGCGCTGATACTGTTCCAACACATCATCATGGGTCTGAAAAATGGTCACCATATGCAACAGCAGATCGCCAAAATCGACGGCGTTTAGTTCCCGTAAACGCGTTTGGTACTGTGCATAAATCTCTGTACCGCGATTATTGAATGCGCCTGCCTCGGCACTTGGAACCTTTTCGGGGGTCCAGGCACGGTTTTTCCAATGATCGATGATCCCGCCCATCTGTCGTGCAGGCCAGCGTTTTTCATCGATGTTATTGGCAAGGATCAATTGTTTGATCAGGCGGTTTTGATCATCCGTGTCCAGAATTGTGAAATTGCTTTTCAATCCCACTAATTCCGCATGACGGCGCAACAGCTTTACACAAATCGAATGGAAGGTGCCAAGCCATGGCATCCCCTCAATTTGCATCCCCAGCAACGTGCCAACGCGGTTTTTCATTTCCCGCGCGGCCTTATTGGTAAATGTCACCGACAAAATTTCGTTGGGACGTGCGCGCCCTGTGTTCAACAGGTGCACAATGCGCGATGTCAGAGCCTTGGTTTTTCCTGTCCCTGCGCCCGCCAACATAAGGACAGGGCCATCCAACGCCTCAACCGCTTCGCGTTGCGCGGGGTTTAGATCATCCAAATAGGGTGCACCCCGCGCGGCCATCGCACGCGCCGAGAGTGAGGCCCCTTCAAAGGCATCCATTTCATCAAAACTGCTCATGATCCTAAATTAGCCCGAAGTTTCGAAATTGAAAAGGGGATGTTCGACAAATGTTCTGGTTAATTTTTTACAAAATTTCACATGGTTTTGCTGTTAATTGATCAATAGCTTCCGTCATATGATATCACGTCGTTCATTTCTGGTGCATTCCTTAGGGGCCATTGGCATGACAATTCCACAGTTTGCACGCGCCCAATCCCCCGCGCGTTGGGTTCCGCCCGAAGATCACCCGCATGAGGCCACATTTATGCAGTGGCCTGTCGATGCTGCGGTCTACCCTGACCCCTATCATTTGAAACAGGTCCAAAAAACCATTGCAACGATTGCTAATACAATCAGCGCCTATGAACCTGTGATCATGTTGGCCGATGCGGCGTTTCATGCCTCTGCACGTAAACTTCTGTCGGATCAGGTGGAGTTGTGGAACATCCCCACAAACGATTTATGGTGCCGCGACAGCGGTGCGATCATTGCATTTGATGATGCAGACCAGCGTGTCGTGTCACACATTCAATTCAATGGATGGGGCAATAAACAACCCCACAATCATGACGCACAGATTGCAAAACGTGTGGCAGCATCGCTTGATTTCAACGCGATCTCATCTGGTTTGGTGGGGGAAGCAGGCGGGGTTGAAACTGACGGAGCAGGAACGTTGATTGCGCATGAAAGTTCATGGATAAATGACAATCGAAACCCAACCCTAAGCAAAGATCAGATTTCCAAACACCTACTTGCCGCATATGGCGCAAATCAAATCATTTGGTCAAACGACGTGGCAGGTTTGGACATCACCGATTACCACATTGACAGCTTGATGCGTTTTGTGGCCCCTGCACATGTGGTGGCCAACCTGCCCTTGCGACTT
>CAXACF010000538.1:0-1771 GCA_963967125.1 uncultured Rhodobacterales bacterium
GTATCCATCCGACATAATCACTACGACCGATCGACCATCTACAAATCGTTTGGCATAGGTCGTGGCAAAGCGATCCAATGAGGCCCCAATTTTTGAACCACCCCCGAACCCATCCGCCATCAGCGACATACGCCCAATCGCACGCATCGCATCCTTGTCCCGCAGGGTTTCGGTGATGCGCACCAATCGGGTGTGAAACAAATAGGCGTCCGCCCTTTGATCCGCGCGCATCAATCCAGCGATAAAGGCCAGAAAAACTTGGGCATAAACGCTCATTGATCCCGATACATCACATAGGGTAATAATATTGCGCGTACGATCAGGACGGCGTTTTTTCAACAGTTGCAGGGGTTCACCCCCTGTTGCCAAACTGCGGCGCATGATTTTGCGAAAATGCAACCGATCGCCCTTGGTTGCGGCGATACGGCGGCGCGATCTGCGATCACGCAGTGCTTCGCCCAGTTTTCGGGCAACTTTTTCCGCCTCTGCAATCTCCTCTGGTCGCACCAAATCGCGCAAATCCTTACGCGAGATGTTTCGCACCTCTGTTGCGATCAGTTTTCCTTCCCCATCGCTTTCGGCCTCGCCATCCCCGCCATCTGGCGCCGTTGCGTTGCCCGCGCTGCCGCCTGCTTGGCCTGAAGCATCCCGAGAGGAGTGGACATCATTATTCCCCTTTGTTTGCAATTTAGGAACCGCCCGTGTGCGCACACGGCCCATATCCATCCAATAGGCATCAAATAGATCGTTGAACTGATCAACATCCTCTTTGCAGCCTGTGCAAATCGGGCGTAATGCATTGCGGCATTCATCGGGGGAATAGGCGTTCATCGCGCTTAGTGCATGAAGGGCAACTGTGGTTTCCCCTGCCCCCAATCGCAAACCATTGGCCCGCAGATGCGCCATGAACCCCGCGACACGGGCGGCTGGCCCTGCGTCTTGGGCCGCGAATTTTGTCACACGGCTCATGCCGCCTTGCCCGCGATGCGTTGGGTCACTTCGGTCGTAATCGATGCCTGATCACTTTGGGTTTTTAGCAGTGTGATCAAGGCGCGCTGCACCTGTTGTGGATCCTCGCTTAGATCCGCAATTCCCAACCCCGACAGGGCTGCGGCAAAATCCAACATTTCGGCAATACCGGGGACCTTTTCCAATTCTTCTTCCCGCAGTTTTTGAACAAATCCAATGATCTGTTTTGCAAGATGTGCGTTCAAATCTGGATGGCGTGCATTCAGGATCGCCAATTCCATCTGCGCATCTGGATAATTCACATAGCTATAAAGACAGCGACGGCGCAGTGCATCGCTGAGGTCACGCGTTCCGTTACAGGTTAGGATCACGATCGGCGGATGCTGCGCCTTTACCGTTCCCAATTCAGGGATCGTGATTTGAAATTCCGACAGAATTTCCAAAAGATAAGCTTCAAATTCTTCATCTGCGCGATCGACTTCGTCGATCAACAGGATGGGTGCCTTGTCTTTGGTGATCGCGGCCAAAAGTGGGCGTTCCAGCAAATAGTCACGCGAAAAAATACGCTCCTCTGCTGCGTGTCCCGTTGTGCCCTCTTCTGCCGAGGCGCGAATGGACAGCAGTTGTTTTTGATAGTTCCATTCATAGATCGCTTGTGCTGCATCAAGACCTTCGTAACATTGCAGGCGCACCAATTCAGTGTCGTGCATCTCTGCCAGCCCACGCGCCACTTCGGTTTTGCCAACACCTGCGGACCCCTCTAACAATAGGGGACGTCCCCGTGTCAGTGCCAAATGTATAG
>CAXACF010000539.1:0-1758 GCA_963967125.1 uncultured Rhodobacterales bacterium
GTTGGCCAGGCATCCTATTGCACGAAGCGGTCGGTCACGGATTAGAAGGTGACTTTAACCGCAAAGGCACCAGCGCATTTGCAGGTTTATTGGGGCAACAAGTTGCGGCCAAGGGTGTAACCGTTGTCGATGATGGCACTCTGCCAAATCGGCGCGGATCAATCACCATTGATGACGAGGGCACACCAAGTTCGCGCAATGTTTTAATCGAAGACGGAATTTTGGTTGGATTTATGCAGGACCGTCAAAATGCACGTTTGATGGGGGTTGACCCCACAGGGAACGGACGCCGCCAAAGTTATGCGCATGCACCGATGCCGCGCATGACCAACACCATTATGGAAGGCGGCAATGCAACCCCTGCCGAATTATTAACTGATCTTAAGGATGGGATTTACGCCGTGGGCTTTGGCGGCGGTCAGGTTGATATCACCAACGGGAAATTCGTCTTTTCCTGCACCGAAGCCTACCGCGTTCAAAATGGTCAGGTTGGTGCACCGATAAAGGGGGCAACGCTGATCGGGGATGGCGCAACCGCATTAAAACATATCCGCGGCCTAGGAAACGATATGGAATTGGACCCTGGCATGGGAACATGCGGAAAAGCGGGGCAATGGGTTCCCGTGGGGGTTGGACAGCCTTCTGTATTGATCGGCGGATTAACTGTTGGCGGATCGGGGGGCGCGCGTTAATCCCGCGTTAACCAAATCTGCGCTATTGCTGATTCCGCAAGATGACGGAGCGACGATGGCTGTTCATACTAATTCTTCCGCTCACCCCCTAATCCCACCACTCAAGGAAGAGGACAGATTAGCGTGGCTTCGTCTCTTGCGCTCTCGCAGGGTGGGGATCAGCACGTTTTACAGACTGTTAGAAGAGCATGGCACAGCACAATGCGCACTAGAGCATTTGCCCGAGGTTGCCCGCGCCGCAGGTGTTGAGAATTATGTACCCCACAGCGAAGAACAGGCCATCGCCGAAATGCGCCGCGGACAAAACGCAGGCGCAAACCTTATTTTTCGGGGCACGCCCGCCTATCCCGTGGCATTCAATGATCTAAACGATGCGCCCCCCTTTTTCTGGGCCGTGGGGGATGCCAAACTTTTGCACCGCCCAACCCTTGGACTTGTCGGGGCGCGCAATGCCTCATCTTTGGGAACCCGTATGTCACGATTTTTGGCCACCACTTTAGGGGAAGAGGGGTATGTGATTTGTTCGGGGCTTGCGCGTGGCGTCGATACGGCTGCACACGCCGCCGCGATTGGTACGGGAACGATTGCTGTGCTGGGCGGTGGGATCGATGTTGTCTACCCTGCTGAAAACGCACAATTGACACGGCAAATCCGTGAAAATGGCTTGCTTATTTCCGAATAACCCATGGGCACCCAACCCCAAGCGCGGCATTTCCCCGTGCGCAATCGGTTGATATCAGGATTGTCGAACGCAATCGTTGTGATCGAAGCGGCCGCAAAATCAGGCAGTTTGATCACCGCCAAAACCGCGCTTGATCAGGGGCGCGATGTTTATGCGGTGCCTGGCCATCCGTTTGACGCGCGTGCATCGGGTTGCAACATTTTGATCCGCGATGGTGCAACATTGGTGCGCAATGCAGAAGACATTATAGAAGCGCTGCCAAAATTGCCCAAGCAGACTGACATTGTATATGAGACGCAAAAACCGCTTCCCAATCGTGGTTTGCGTGAAACCGCCAAGTTGCATCAACGCATTGTTGCACGGCTGTCCCCCTCGCCCTTGGCA
>CAXACF010000540.1:0-1755 GCA_963967125.1 uncultured Rhodobacterales bacterium
AGTAAGTCGGAGCGGATATAAAGGGCAGTGTAAACAAAGAGGGCCCCGGCACTATTGGGTTGGACACGGCTGAGGGGAAATAGTTTCGACTGGCTGTCGAACCCAGCCAATCACCAGATGGGCAAACGCCAGCCCCCCCCGAGGTCGGCGTGTCAGACGAGAATGACGTTCATCTAACGCTTTTCGTTGCTGTATTTCTTCAACTCTGCCCGCGCGACTTGACGGCGGTGGACGGCGTCGGGGCCATCGGCGAAACGCAGGGTACGCACGTGGGTCCACATATGGGCCAAGTCCGTGTCCTGTGAAATCCCCGCAGCACCGTGAAGTTGCATCGCCTCATCAATCACCTTGCCCGCCATCAGGGGCGCAACAACCTTAATCTTGGAAATCCAAGGCTGCGCTGCGCGCACGCCTGCGGTGTCCATCATATAGGCCGCCTTTAGGCACAACAAACGTGCCATTTCAATTTCCATACGTGCATTTGCGATGATGTCGTAATTGGCACCCAATTCGATGATCTTTTTGCCAAATGCCTCGCGGGCAAGCCCGCGTTTGCACATCATTTCCAATGCTTTTTCCGCCTGTCCAATCGCACGCATGCAATGGTGAATGCGCCCCGGTCCAAGGCGACCTTGGGCAACCTCAAACCCGCGTCCTTCGCCCAAAACAACCGCGCTGGCAGGCAGGCGCACGTTGGTAAAGCGCAGATGCATATGCCCATGAGGAGCATCATCATGGCCAAACACCTGCATGGGGCGCAAAATTTCCACGCCAGGTGTGTCAGCATCCATAACAAACATCGTGTGACGGCTGTGTTTTGGAGCGTCAGGATCGCTGCAGGCCATCACGATATAAAGCGCACAACGGGGATCACCCGACCCAGAAATCCACCATTTTTCGCCGTTTAGAACCCACTCATCCCCGTCCTTCTTCGCCTCAAAACTTAGCTGGGCCGCGTCCGAGGATGCGGTATTCGGTTCCGTCATCACATAGGCCGAGCGGATTTTGCCATCCAGCAGGTCATTCAACCAGCGGTCTTTGTGTTCTTGGGTTCCATAACGCTCTAGCACTTCCATATTGCCCGTGTCAGGGGCATTACAGTTGAATACCTCGGCCGCGATGCCGACCTTGCCCATTTCTTCGGCCAGATAGGCGTATTCCACGGTGCTCAGCCCGTAGCCACGTTCACTGTCGGTAAGCCAAAAATTCCACAGTCCCCGTTCGCGCGCCAAGGATTTTAGCCCATCCAAAATTTCCAACTGACGGTCGGTGTGTTTGAAACGATCCCCAGTGGGGTGCGTGCCGACCAAAGAGTGATATTCAGCGTCCAGCGGTGCGATATCGTTTTCCACCATTTCGCGCACGGCCTTAATCAGTGGTGCAACGCGTTCGCTAACTCCAAGATCCATTTTAAACCTCTTACTCTGGCAACTGATAATCGGCGAATTGACGGCGCAGGGTCAGTTTTGAAACCTTGCCCGTCGCTGTCAGTGGCAATGCATCCACAAATTCGATGGCATCAGGCAATTGCCATTTGGCCACGTGTTTTAAAAGCATTTCGTCAATCTCTGACTTACTGACGCGGGCCTCGCCGTTGGGAACCACAACCAAGATTGGCCGTTCATCCCATTTCGGATGGGGCACAGCAATCACAGCGCAGCTGGCCACATCGGGATGACCCATGACCACGTTTTCCAAATCAATGGAACTGATCCATTCGCCGCCTGATTTAATCAAATCTTTGGCGCGGTCTTG
>CAXACF010000541.1:0-1751 GCA_963967125.1 uncultured Rhodobacterales bacterium
ATTACAACAATCGACCCATGGTCGCGGCAACATCTGCCATGCGGCAAGAGAAGCCCCATTCGTTGTCATACCAGGCCAAAACACGCACCGTGCGGCCACCGACGACCTTGGTTTGATCGGGGGCAAAAATGCTGGATTCTGGTGTATGGTTAAAGTCGATTGAAACCTTGGGCTCTGGATCATAGGCCAAGACGTGCCCCATGTGACCTGCGGCCGCTTCGCGTACGATTTCGTTGATATCTTCGACAGTGACATCTTTGCTGGCTTCAAATGTCAAATCCACGGCAGACACGTTTGGCGTTGGTACGCGCATCGCAGTGCCGTCCAGTTTTCCGGATAGCTCTGGCAAGACTTCTCCCAATGCTTTGGCCGCACCAGTGGAGGTTGGGATCATGGCCATTGCTGCAGCACGCGCGCGGTATAAATCCTTGTGGCGACGATCTAGGGTAGGTTGGTCGCCTGTATAGCTGTGGATCGTCGTCATGATACCGCGTTCAATGCCGACTGCATCATTTAGAACCTTGGCCAAAGGCGCCAAGCAATTTGTTGTACATGATCCGTTAGACACCATCGTGTCGCCAGAAATCAGGTCACGGTGATTAACGCCATATACGATGGTTTTTTGCACGTTTTTCGCAGGGGCCGAGATTAGGACAGATTTCGCGCCTTGGCGAATATGCACATCCGCTTTGTTTCCGTCGTTGAATTTGCCAGTGCATTCCAAAACAACGTCACACCCAGACCAATCCAATTCCTCGGGGTCATAGGTTGAAAAAACCTGCATTGGGCCGCGGCCCAGATCCATTGTGTCATCCTTGACAACAACATTGCCGTTAAAGCGGCCATGGACGCTGTCATATTTTAGCAGGTGGGCGTTGGTTTCAATGGGGCCTGTTGCGTTGATTTTTACAACCTGAACATCGTTACGTGCGCTTTCGGCGATATGCGCCAATGTACACCGTCCGATACGTCCAAATCCATTGATTCCAACTGTGACTGTCATTGTCTGTCTCCTGCTTTGGCTTGAGTGAGGGCTTAGAACACTTTGAAACAGGGATAAATGAAAAATCGTATTTTTGTCAGGATGTTAGCGATAAAATTAGATGTTAGCGTTAACGTTTTCGCAAACATTCCAAGGCGAAAATAAAAAACCCCGCCATTGGCGGGGTTCTGAGTCGTTTGTATGATTAGGTTTACAGCAGGTCGTTCGCCATTTTGACAATCGCGTCAGACGTGATGCCAAATTTTTCAAACAGAACCTCTGCAGGGGCAGATGCGCCAAAGCGGTCCATGCCAATGAAACCGGTTTTCGCCTCGCGGCCCCGTTCCCCCAACAGCCAGCGATCCCAACCCTGACGCACGCCTGCCTCGATGCCGATGCGCACGATGTTCCCTGCGGGTAGGACCTTGCGGCGATAGGCTTCATCTTGTTCTGCAAACAGTTCCATACAGGGCATTGAAACAACGCGTGTGCCGATCCCTTGGGCCTGCAATGCCTCGCGTGCTTTTAGGGCGATGGACACTTCGGATCCTGTTGCGATTAGGATGACCTGACGCTTGCCCTCTGAATCGGCCAAAACATAGGCGCCCTTCGCGCTCAGGTTTGCGTTTTTGTGTTCTGTGCGAACGGTTGGCAACCCCTGACGTGTTAGGGACAGAACAGAGGGTGTTTCCTTGGCCGTTAGGGCCAATTCCCAAGCTTCGGCTGTTTCAACCGTATCTGCAGGACGGAACACATAGGTGTTTGGTGT
>CAXACF010000542.1:0-1751 GCA_963967125.1 uncultured Rhodobacterales bacterium
GCGCGGATCAACCCCTTGGAAGGAGAGGCCTTTTTCACCTCTGCAATTAGGCCGTATCCTGTTTTTGTCGCCGCAATCAGGGATTTTGCAAACCCGCGTGTTGGGCCCGCGGCTTTGGCCTCTTCCTCAACGGCTGAGTAGGGTTTTGTGGCCTTATCGGCGGCAACTTCTTCTAATTTATAGGCCTTAATACGGTCTAGGACTGTCTCGCTCATGCGGCCTCCGATGTGATGTTGGCAAGTGTTTTAATCGCGTTCATTGCGCGTCCACTGTCTATGGCGTCCCGCGCCAATTCAACGCCCGCTTTCAGGTCGCTGGCCTTATCCGCAACAACCAAGGCGGCCGCCGCGTTAAATAGCACTGCATCACGATAGGCGGATGCTTCCCCCTCCATCAATGCGCGCAATGCATCGGCGTTTTCCTCGGGTGTGCCACCCATGATCGCACTAAGGGGATGTACGGGCAGGCCTGCATCCTCTGGGTGGATTTGACGCCCTTTGATTTCACCGTTTTCCAATACGGCAACTTCGGTTGTGCCTGTGATGGTGATTTCATCGGTGCCGTCTGACCCATGTACCAACCAGGCCTTTTCTGATCCCAATTCCAGCAGTGTTTCGGCCATTGGGAAAATCAAATCAGGGGCAAAGGCGCCTGTCAGTTGTCGTTTCACACCCGCAGGGTTTGTAAGCGGCCCAAGGATGTTGAAAATTGTTTTGCATCCCAATTCCTGACGCACAGGCATCACGTATTTTACCGCTGGGTGATGCATGGGTGCCATCATGAAACCAATGCCCGCCTCGGCAATGGCGCGTTCGACGACATCAGCGCCCACCATAACGTTCACGCCCATTTGTCCAAGCGCATCTGCCGCCCCAGATTTGGAACTTAGGTTGCGGTTTCCGTGTTTGGCCACAGGAACACCCGCACCCGCCACGACAAACGCAGTTGCGGTGGAAATGTTCAGCGTGCCAACACCATCACCGCCCGTTCCAACGATATCCATTGCATTGTCTGGTGCGGCCACAGCGATGCATTTGGCCCGCATAACCGCAGCGGCCGCCGCATATTCCGCAACGGATTCACCACGTGCGCGCATCGCCATCAACAAACCACCCATTTGTGACAATGTGGCGTCGCCGTTGAACAACAATTCAAAGGCTTGTTCCGCTTGGGTGCGGCTTAGCGGTCCTTCGGAGGCCGCGTAAATTAAGGGCTTCATCAAATCGCTCATGCGGGCACCTTCATCATATTTACAAAGTTTTGCAGCAGGGCGTGACCATGCTCGGATCGGATGGATTCTGGATGAAACTGAACCCCTTGGATTGGCAGATCACGGTGTTCTAATCCCATGATTGTTCCATCCTCTAGCCAGGCTGTCACATTCAAACACTCAGGTAATGTTTCGCGCTCTACAATCAATGAATGATAGCGCGTCGCCTCAAACGGTGTTGGAAGGCCTTTGAACAATCCTTGATCGTTGTGATGCATCGCGCCCATTTTTCCGTGCACAATTTCATGACAGCGCACGACAGTCCCACCAAAGGCCTGACCGATGGTTTGATGCCCCAAACACACACCCATCAGCGGGGTTTTCGTTTCTGCTGCGGCCTGTGTCAGGGCCAAACAAATTCCTGCCTGATCGGGATCACAAGGACCAGGAGACAATAGAATGCCTGCAGGGTTCATCGACATCGCCTCTTGGACGTCAATCGCATCATTGCGACGCACCACGATTTCTGTCCCCAACTCGC
>CAXACF010000543.1:0-1750 GCA_963967125.1 uncultured Rhodobacterales bacterium
ACGCTATGTGCCCACCGCCGTCCTATCGGCGATTACCGCAGCGGCACTGCTTCTGGATGAAGCGGGTGACATTCAGGTGTGGAACACCACGGTGCTTGCGGGTTTGGTTGCGGCTATAATTGCGATTTTGACACGATCCGTTATTTTCACAATTATCACGGGCCTGGGTGTATTGTGGATCATCGGTTAATCCCGAAAGGATGAAACATACTCTTTGCTAAAATCTGAATACCCATCACTGACCTGACCCAGATGCGCGGCGGTCATATCATGGAGCGTCGGCAATTTATGAAACGGAACCGATGGCATCGCATGATGTTCGGCATGATAGGGCATGTTCCACGCCAAAAACCGCACGAGGCGCGTTGTCAGTGTGGTGCGTGTGTTTAAAAACATGTCCTCAACCTCGGGGCAGCGTCCGTGTTCGGCGAGCAGATAAAGGCGCAGTACAGGAAACCCAAGGATCAGCGGCACAATCCACAGCCAGAGCAGGGCGGTAGGCATCATTGCAAAAACAACGATATAGGCCGCAACCAACAGCATCGCTTCTGTACGCAGGGCGCGCCGTTTGCGCGGTGGGATATAGGATGCAGTCAGCGGCCCAACGCTGTTCCCAATCAATGTCGTGACCTTTGCCCACCAATAATCCACGGTGCTGAGATGGCGCAAAAACGCGCCCCAGCTGCCTGGTTTTTCATGGCCATCCAATTCGGGGTCTTTCCCTGCGATATTGGTGTATTTGTGATGTGCCAGATGGAAATAGCGAAACCACAAAAAGGGCTGAAACAACAAAAACGCGATGACATGTCCAACAACGCTATTCAGCCAATGCGTTTTGAAGGGCGTATTGTGGGTGCATTCATGTTGCAATGTGAACAAAAACGCGATCAGGATGCCGTGCGGGATCATCATGATTTGCCACAGGGGTAGGGCGAAAAAGATCCACGAACCCGTCACACCCAACACTGCGCAATATAGCATCAGATGGCGCAACCCATGCGCGTCAGAACGGGCATTCAGCCGCGCCTTATCCTTGGCATTTAGAGTTTTGAGAAAGCTTTTGTGATCCATCACACCCGCCCAATTGTCCCGATATTCAGTATGCCATTTGCATTTCAAATCAAGCATTTCGTGACGTTTTGCACTTGGACCCTAATTTCACCGTCATGGCGAAACGTACTTATGAATCCGATGCGCAATTTGTGGAAACGGTCGACGATCTGGATGACATCGTGCAGGATAAGCGTGAGGGATGGCGGCAAACAAATAGCAAGGCGCGGCGGCGTCAGCGGCGATACAAAAAGCGACTGACCCATGAATTGGTAAAGCAACACGGTTGGGATGCACCAGAGGATGATCTGGATTAGGTATCCAGACTGACACTAACGATCTGAACCTCTTCATAAATCTCAAGCGCGCTTGCAACGGACGCGGCGGCCTGCATGGCGGCGTCAGATGTCGGATAGCTTCCAAGCTCTTTGAACATCAGGCCACTGTCAAATCGCGTGCTGACCGAAACCAACATTAAAAGAGTGCTTTGCGCCTGTGCGCCCACAATAACAAATGTTTCTACGCTGGAATTATTTGTCAGCTCATGGATTTTCGACAAAAGGGTGGGTGAAAACATCGTCAGTTCCTCCGTCTGCATGAACTAACGCACGTGGATCATGTGACAAGATGTTTAACCAAATTTGGAAAATTTGGAGCGGGCGATGAGATTCGAACTCACGACATTTACCTTGGCAAGGTA
>CAXACF010000544.1:0-1746 GCA_963967125.1 uncultured Rhodobacterales bacterium
TGACATCTAAATGATACCCGATCCTCTGCAAGACAAGTGGGGCACCTGCCTAGGTAGACGCAAAAAGATGGCGTTGCAAAGTGTATAGGTTCCGATCAAAGAGCCAAAGTTTCAAAGCGTTGAAAGGGTGTTAGCGCCTGCCAGGGGGCAGGTAGGCGCTCCTCGGCGGTGCCGCCGGGTGGAACATGATGCTCAGGTTTTCGCATTATGCGGGAGTCTATGAAAACAATTCCTAATCTTTTCTTAGATTGGTCAGATTTGCGCCGCAATCGGTTTCTAAACCTGATCACAGGTAAGGGAGCAGCGAGATGACATTGATCGACAGGACAGAACGTCAAACCTCCGAGGATGTGGTAGTTCAAGGCGGAGGTTGGATCATCAAGGGCCTTTTCGGGTGGGCGCTTGTGTTATCCGCTGTTGGTGTTTGGGGGCCGTTTGCCCCTGCATCTGATACGTTCACTGTGGTGATCAAACTCGCCGCTTCCACCCTTTTGCTGATCGCGGGATCAGGTTTGCTATTTGCGCGCAAGGATTGACGCACTTTATTGCGCCGATTTGCGCCAAAGATGTAATTTACCTTGCAGTTTCCAATAAATTTCAGTTCACTCAGCCCCAATGCACAATAAGCTGAGGGAGCGTGCCGCGATGGCAAAGACATATTTAAGTTCTGATTTGAAATTGGAAGGGGATATCAAATCCCAAGGCGACATCGAAATTGATGGCGCGGTTAAGGGCCAAGTGGCCGCCAAATCTGTGAATGTTTTGGGCTCAGGTTCCGTTGATGGATCGGTGTCTTCTGACTCTCTTGCTGTTGAGGGTAAGGTTGATGGCAGTGTGAACACCAATGACCTGTCCATCGCCGCAACGGGCCAGATTAAGGCGGATGTGGTCTATCAATCCATCGCAACAGCCAAAGGTGCCAAGGTGGAAGGCACCCTGAAAACGAAATAATTCGACAGTAATCGTTGAAACAGAAAGGGCCGCTATGTTGCGGCCCTTTTTTGTTAGGATGCACGGCGACGCCTGCGGCGTCCACCGCCTGCTTCGTCCCCACCACTTCCCGCATTAAAGTTTGCGGAGGGCAGGGTTACGATGCTGCGCAATTCGGGGAAGGGATCGGTTTTGTGTGGAATTGCGTTGGCCGCGACAAAGTGATCTTGGAACTTTGGTTCAATTGCCGTTTCCACCTTGGTGATTTCGCCGACCACCCGTTCAATTTCGCGCCGTGATTCCACATTGCATAGGGCAATCCGTGCACCCGTTCCCGCGGCATTGCCTGCTGAAAACACTTTGTCCAATGGAACATCTGGGATCATGCCCAGAACCATGGCGTGTTTGCTGGAAATATGCGCACCGAAGGCGCCTGCCAATACCACACGATCAACGCGGTCGACATTCATATCGTCCATCAATAGACGTGCACCAGCGTATAGCGCGGATTTCGCAAGCTGAATTGCGCGAATATCGCCTTGGGTCACGGTGATCCGTGGTCCGCCATCGGCGGTGCCGTCATAGACCAAATAGGAATGCGTGCGCCCCTCTGGGATACTGCGCGCAGTGCCTGTGGCCTCGGCCGATCCGATTAGGCCGTTTTCATCCATCAAACCTGCGATGCGCAACTCTGCGACCGCCTCAATAATGCCTGACCCACAGATACCTGTGATGCCAGAGGCGGCGGTTGCTTCGCTTTAAGCAAATCCCATACATCAGCATTGTTTTTTAAGATTCCCTCAACTTCACTAACTA
>CAXACF010000545.1:0-1742 GCA_963967125.1 uncultured Rhodobacterales bacterium
GCCATGGGGTGGGAATTGCCCGTTTATGCGCATTTGCCGCTGATTTTGGGGGAAGACGGGAAGAAACTGTCGAAACGTCATGGCGCGACTTCGGTCGAGGATTATCAAACAATGGGCTATCCCGCTGCAGGAATGCGCAATTATTTGGCGCGTTTGGGGTGGAGCCATGGGGACGATGAATTTTTCACCGATGAACAGGCCAAAGAGTGGTTTGATTTCGGTGGAATCAACAAATCAGCCGCACGATTTGATTTCAAAAAGCTACAAAACCTATCAGGACAACATATTGCGGGGGCTGACGATGCTGCACTGCTGCAAGAGATTCTCGCATATCGCGTAAAATCAGGCATGGCTCCTCTTACGGATGAAGTGTCAGAGGGATTGGGGCGCGCATTGTATTGTGTGAAAGATCGCGCAAAGACATTTGGGGAACTTCTTGATAAATCGCACTTTATTTTAGTTCAACGTCCCTTGGAAATCGAAGAAAAAGCGCAGAAACAGTTAAATTCGGTATCCCACAGTATACTAGAAACATTGACGCCGCAGCTGCACAATGTTAGTTGGTCCCGAGAAGCGCTTGAGGCGCTTGTGAACCAAGTGGCCGAGGCGCATGAAGTGGGCTTTGGCAAGGTTGCTGGACCTCTTCGCGCTGCGTTGGCAGGACAATCTGTAACGCCAAGTGTAATTGATATGATGTTGGTATTGGGTCGCGATGAAAGCGTTGCGCGCCTGAACGACGCCAAGGCCCAGTGCCACGACTAAAGTTAGCGAACTCACAGTCGTTTTTAAAACTGAGCCTGACGAACCAGCGCCCTGCACGATTGATGGGCGCAAATATGAAAGGGAAATACATGGCTGAACAAACCAGAAAGGCGACATTAAATTTAGACGGGAAATCGTTTGATTTGCCGATCCATTCGCCAACTGCTGGTCCGGATGTTTTGGACATCCGCAAGCTTTATGCAGAAGCAGGTGTGTTCACCTATGACCCAGGTTTCACATCAACTGCCAGCTGCGACAGCACCATTACATACATTGATGGTGGCAAGGGCGAATTGTTGCACCGCGGGTACCCAATCGACCAACTGGCAGAAAAATCGCATTATTTAGAGGTTTGCTATCTACTGCTATACGGTGAATTGCCAACAGCTGCCCAGTTAGAGGATTTTGAATCCCGCGTCACAAACCACACGATGGTGCATGAACAAATGCATTATTTCTTCCGTGGTTTCCGCCGTGATGCGCACCCAATGGCAACATTGGTCGGCGTTGTTGGTGCGATGTCTGCGTTTTATCACGATTCAACAGACGTAAATGATGATTGGCAACGCGAGGTTGCGGCCATTCGCTTGATCGCGAAACTGCCAACGATTGCCGCGATGGCCTACAAATACTCAGTTGGTCAACCATTTGTGTATCCACGCAATGATTTGGATTATGCGTCAAACTTCTTGCATATGTGTTTTTCGGTTCCTGCCGAAGAATACCGCGTTAACCCGATTGTTGCGCGTGCAATGGATCGTATTTTCACGTTGCATGCGGATCACGAACAAAACGCATCGACATCAACAGTGCGCCTTGCCTCATCTTCTGGTGCAAACCCATTTGCCTGTATCGCGGCGGGTATTGCATGTCTTTGGGGACCTGCGCATGGTGGTGCGAACCAAGCGTGTTTGGAAATGTTGCGTGAGATCGGATCGGTTGATCGCATCCCTGAATTCATTGCCCGCGCCAAGGATAAA
>CAXACF010000546.1:0-1741 GCA_963967125.1 uncultured Rhodobacterales bacterium
CGGAATGGATGTTGAAACAACAACAGGTTCTGATCACCGACACCACCATGCGCGACGGGCACCAATCCCTGCTTGCGACACGTTTGCGCTCGATTGATATGATCAAGGTTGCGCCAAGTTATGCGGCGAACCTACCACAGCTGTTTTCTATTGAATGCTGGGGCGGTGCGACGTTTGATGTGGCTTACCGCTTCTTGCAGGAATGTCCGTGGCAGCGTTTGCGCGATTTGCGTAGTGCAATGCCAAACCTGATGACGCAAATGTTGCTGCGCGCCTCAAACGGGGTTGGATACACAAACTATCCCGACAATGTGGTGCAATCCTTTGTGGCAGAGGCGGCCAAAGGCATCGATGTTTTCCGCGTCTTTGACAGCCTGAACTGGGTTGAAAACATGCGCGTTGCAATGGACGCTGTGGTCGAGGCAAACAAAATTTGTGAAGGCACCATTTGTTACACTGGCGATATTCTGAACCCTGATCGTGCGAAATATGACCTGAAGTATTACGTCGATATGGGTAAACAGTTGCGCGATGCAGGTGCCCATGTTCTGGGCCTAAAGGATATGGCAGGCCTGCTGAAACCCGCCGCCGCGCGTCAATTGGTAAAGGCGCTTAAGGAAGAGGTGGGATTACCCATCCATTTCCACACGCATGATACATCGGGCGTGGCAGGCGCGACCATTTTGGCGGCCGCAGATGCGGGTGTTGATGCAGTCGACGCTGCAATGGATGCGTTTTCAGGGGGCACATCGCAGCCTTGTCTGGGATCAATCGTTGAGGCGTTGCGCAACACAGACCGTGACACAGGGTTGGACATCGAACGCATTCGCGAAATCAGTGCCTATTGGGAACAGGTGCGCGCGCAATACACCGCCTTTGAAAGCGGATTGGCAGCACCTGCATCCGAAGTATACCTACACGAAATGCCCGGTGGCCAATTCACAAACCTAAAGGCGCAGGCGCGTTCATTAGGATTAGAAGAGCGTTGGAGTGACGTTGCAAAAACCTACGCCGATGTGAACCAAATGTTCGGCGATATTGTAAAGGTCACGCCATCGTCCAAAGTGGTGGGGGATATGGCCCTGATGATGGTGTCCCAAGGCATCACGCGTGATCAGGTGGAAGATTCGGAAACAGATGTCGCCTTTCCTGACAGTGTGATCGACATGATGCGCGGCAACCTTGGCCAACCTCCGGGTGGCTTTCCAACAGGGATCGTGAATAAAGTTCTAAAAGGCGAGGCGCCAAACACCGAGCGCCCAGGAAAACATCTGCCCCCCGTTGATCTAGAGGCAAAACGCCAAGAGGTGTCCGATCAGTTGGATGGCACTCCAATCGATGATGAAGATTTGAACGGGTATTTGATGTATCCCAAGGTGTTCACCGATTACATGCAACGTCACAAGACCTATGGGCCAGTGCGGACTTTGCCGACCAAAACATTCTTTTATGGAATGGAGCCAGGTGAGGAAATCACAGCCGAAATTGACCCAGGCAAAACCCTAGAAATCCGTCTGCAAGCGGTTGGGGAGACCACCGATGATGGTGAGGTAAAGGTGTTTTTTGAACTTAACGGTCAGCCCCGCGTGATCCGTGTGCCAAACCGCATCGTCAAAGCGTCTACAGCCGCGAAACCCAAGGCCGAACTGGGCAATGCAAATCACATCGGGGCCCATTCCATAACATCCCATCCATAAATTTTTTAACTGACCGTCCTTATCAGAGAACTTTGCATTTAATT
>CAXACF010000547.1:0-1727 GCA_963967125.1 uncultured Rhodobacterales bacterium
TTGTCAAACTAGCGACATACGCAGCCATCGCGGCTGTGCTTTACGGTGTAGTTCACTTCGGTATTCTGGCTTTTGTTAAGTGATACACACCAACACAAATCACTAAACACTTTTCGAACACTAGCTATGAATCGCTACAAAATTCACAAACATTCGAAATAATTCTGTTTTACCGCCACCAAAACTGGGTACAAACTGGGTACAAATAGCCACGAGAAAACCTCTAAATTATTGATATGCAACAATAAAAAGGATGATGGCGGAAACGAAGGGATTCGAACCCTCGAGACGGTTTCCCGCCTACTCCCTTAGCAGGGGAGCGCCTTCGACCACTCGGCCACGTTTCCGTCGACTGGTTTATCTAGCTCCGCCACAAGGGACAAGAGGCGAATTGCGAAAAAATCCAAAACGCCTCCAAAAATGTGCATTTATTTTTACGCGTTAAAGAGGAAGTGCATCACATCCCCGTCCTGAACGACATAGGATTTGCCCTCGACACGTAATTTACCTGCGTCGCGTGCGCCGCTTTCGCCGTTGCAGGCGATGTAATCATCATAGGCAACGGTTTCCGCACGAATAAATCCGCGTTCAAAATCGCCGTGAATGACGCCTGCTGCTTGGGGTGCTGCGGTACCGATACGGATTGTCCATGCGCGCGCCTCTTTTGGGCCAACGGTGAAATATGTCTCAAGCCGCAAGAGACCGTAACCTGCGCGGATCAACCGATCAAGGCCTGCTTCCTCAAGGCCCATCTCGCCTAGGAACATCTCGGCTTCTTCCCCATCAAGCTGGCTGATTTCCTCTTCGATCTGGGCGGAAATCAAAACGGTCGCGGCCCCCTGCTCTGCCGCCATTTTTTCAACTGCAGCAGAATATTCGTTGCCCTCTTTGGCGCAACCTTCATCCACGTTACACACGTAAAGAATGGGCTTTGTTGTCAACAATTGAAGACTTTTCCACGTCTTGGCGTCCTCTGCGTCCACCTCAACCGCGCGCGCAGGCTGACCGTTTTCCAATGCCTCAAGCGCGGCTTTTAACAGGCGTTCTTGGGCGACCGCCTCTTTGTCGCCGCCGCGTACCTTGCGTGACAGATTTTGCAACCGCTTTTCAATGCTTTCCATATCGGCGATCATCAATTCGGTTTCGATGGTTTCCGCATCTGCGACGGGATCAACACGCCCTTCAACATGGGTGACATCCCCATCGTCAAAACAGCGCAACACATGCGCGATGGCGTCCACTTCGCGGATATTGGCCAAAAACTGATTGCCCAATCCTTCGCCCTTGGATGCGCCTTTGACCAACCCTGCGATATCAACGAATGTCATGCGGGTTGGAATAATTTGCTTTGAACTGGCGATAGCCGCCAATTTGTCCAAACGCGGATCAGGAACGGCAACATCCCCGACATTTGGTTCGATTGTACAAAACGGGAAATTCGCAGCCTGCGCCGCCGCCGTTTTTGTCAGCGCGTTAAATAGGGTGGATTTGCCAACATTTGGCAATCCAACGATACCCATTTTAAATCCCATGATGTGACCCTTTTTGCACAGATTTTCGATGGGGTGCTTCTATGCGCTCCGCCCCCTTGGTGCAAGAGAGGATCGCACAGCGGTTTTTTCAATAGATTTTCGTGGAAATTCCGCAATTGCCCCTATTGTTATTCCCACACCGCTCTGGCAGTTTGTGCCAAACTCGAACACTGGGATACTTTTGATGACACGCAT
>CAXACF010000548.1:0-1718 GCA_963967125.1 uncultured Rhodobacterales bacterium
TGCAGAAGAGGTGCGCACGCATGATTTGGATATCGCGGGCCTGTCGAAAATGCCCCTGCTGCGCGGCGTTTTTCGCGAGGCCTTGCGCCTATATCCCCCTGTGCCAATGATGGTGCGTGAAACCACATGCCCCGAGGCGTTTCGTGACCGCACCTTGCCCAAAGGATCACAAGTGGTGCTAAGCCCATGGCATTTGCATCGACACGAACGTCTGTGGGATGACCCCGATGCCTTTGATCCAGAACGTTACGCGACCGAAAACGGCAAATCCTGTTTGCGCGATGCATTTATCCCGTTTTCCGCAGGCGCGCGTGTCTGTCCCGGTGCAGGGTTCGCAATGATTGAGGAGCCATTACTGATTGCGGCGATTTTGCGAAAATATCATGTATCCATGACCGATCATGGACGGCCCGTGCCCGTGGCGCATTTAACTGTACGGGCCAAGGATGGGATTTGGCTGCACTTTCAATCGCGCGATTGATCCGCTGCGCGTTCCATATAGTGGCACAACACGTAATCACGAATGGCGCTGGCCAATCCTTCGGTTTCGATATCACGTGTTTCGTCGATCAGGGCCGCCAATTCATTGATCGCCAAATCGCGATCGCGGGCAATCGAACAAAAGGCCGCCCAAAAGCGATCTTCAATACTGACAGACGTGCGATGCCCCCGCAATGTGAGAGAGCGTTTTTTTGGGCGCAGGCTCATGTGTCTAACTTATGTTGATCCACGCTGTTTTTGGCCTTGGTGGCGATCACATCATCCCGTTTCTTTTCGCCCTTGGTGCGTCCAAATTTCTGCGCGTTCTGATCAGCGATTTTTCGTTTTTCCACGCGTTCCTTGGTTTTGCGTGCACGGTTTAGGTTGATGATCTCTGCCATGATAGGGGAAATGTGTTACCTGCGGAATTGATCCAATGACACAACCTCGGCCTCTTGGCGGGGTTCTTCATCAGATGTCTCTGTGGCCTCAGCACTCGGCTCAGTCTCGTCTGCCTCGGACTCTTCCTCAATCTCATCCATATCTTGGTTTTCAAAACGCAAACCAAATTCGACCGATGGGTCAACGAATGTTTGGATCGCATCAAAGGGGATCTGAAGGGGCTCTGGTTGATCACCAAAGTTCAGCGTGATGGAAAACCCATCTTCACGCACCACCAGATTGTCAAACCAATGCTGGATAACAACAGTCATTTCCGCAGGATAGCGATCCTGTAGCCAGTCTGCCAATTGCACATCGGGATGCGTGGTATCAAACGTGATAAAGAAATGGTGGTTTCCAGGTAGACCGTGATCACGCACTTGTTCCAGCACATTCAAGATCAGCCCCCGCATGGCGCGATGCATCAATGATCCGTAATCCAATGTATCTGTCATGTGAAACTCCTTATCTTTGTCTTAACCATAAGGAATTTCTTTGGAAACGGAAGCGGATATTTTTGTGAAGTGGAGGTATTCTGTTGCCAGGAACCTCCGTAACCCCGCCTAGCGTTGCTTGACCCTAGGGCTTTAGATTTCAGTATCTCCGACCGCTTACGCAGCCATTGCTACTGGAGCACGATTGTCATTTGCAATTGTACAGTTTTCGCCGATAACGGTGGCAGACAGCCGAGACAAAGCTAACACCTTTAGACGTTCGTCGATCCTATTTCAGCCCCATGTAGTTTGGTGGAGCTGCCGGGTACCGCCCCCGGGTCCGATCCGCTTATTACGCGCGCG
>CAXACF010000549.1:0-1716 GCA_963967125.1 uncultured Rhodobacterales bacterium
TGCCTTTGAACTCCTGCTGCTTGAGGGCCTCGGTGATGCCGGCAAAGCGTTGTTCAGCCAAGTCAAACATGCGGCAATCCCAACAGGCCATGCAATCGCCAGTAAAATCCCCAAAAACGTGGCCACACCCTTGCCTCCTTGAAACCGAAGCCAGACAGGAAAACAGTGGCCTGCGAATGCCGCGAGCGCGGCGAGTTGTGCAGCATCAGGTGCGGCGAATGCCATGGCAATCAAAACTGCCACGGCCCCTTTTCCTCCATCAAGGATCAGGGTGGCCGCCGCTGCGAATTTGTTTCCTGTGCGCAAAACATTTGTGGCCCCAATGTTTCCTGACCCAATTTTACGCAGATCACCAAGTCCCATAAGGCCCGAGATCAGAACCCCAAAGGGGATAGAGCCAAGCAGATACCCAATCACGCCCCATTGCGCCATGATCATAAAGGATGAGGTGAATTCGGGTAGGATGCTCATGCGCGGTAAACCTCTTGTCCGCCAACAAACGTACGCAGAACTTTGCCCTGCAAACGCGCCTCATCAAATGGAGTATTCTTTGATTTTGAATGCAGGTCATCGCGGTTCAAAACATATGGCACATCTGCATCGAACAACATCAAATCAGCCGGGGCACCGATGTCAAGGCGCCCTGAATTCAAACCCAATCGCTTGGCTGGGTTATAAGACGCGGCCCTGAAAATTTGGTTCAAGGATAGATGTCCTGAATGATACAAACGCAGCACTGCGGGTAAAAACGTTTCTAGGCCAACTGCACCCGATGCGGCGGCCTCAAATGGAAGGCGTTTGCTTTCTTCGTCTTGGGGTGTGTGTTGTGACGATATGATGTCGATCAACCCTGTAGAAACAGCGTCCACCATTGCGATGCGATCATCCTCGCTGCGCAGGGGCGGTGTCATTTTGAAAAAACTACGGTAATCCGCGATATCAAAGTCATTCAACGTTAGATGATGGATTGATGTTCCCGCCGTGATGTTAAGGCCGTTCTTTTTCGCGCGTTCTAGCGCGGGTAATGCGCGCGCTGTGGTAATTTGATCCGCGTGATAGGCCGCACCTGTCATTTCAATCATCGAAATGTCGCGGTCTAATCCCATGCGTTCGGCCATGGGTGACACATGGGGTAACCCGCGAAGGGAGGCAAACTTGCCACTGGTTGCAACGCCGCCATCTGACAGGATGGGTTCCTGCGGGTGGGCAATGATCAATGCGCCCAATGATTTTGCATACACCATTGCACGGGCCAACACTTTGGTATTTTGCACGACGCGAAGGCCATCAGAAAATGCAACTGCGCCTGCATCCTGCAAAAAACCGATTTCCGTCATTTCACGGCCTGCGCGCCCCTTGGTCAGGGCCGCGATGTGTAACACATTCACGGGCGCAACCTCGGCTGCGCGGCGGCGAATGAATTCCAACGCTTCAGGGGTATCAATCGCAGGATCCGTATCGGGGCGGGTGACAATTGTTGTTACCCCCCCTGCTGCTGCGGCTGCACCTGCGGTTTTATAGCTTTCTTTATGACGCTCACCCGGTTCGCAAACTTTAACGCCGATATCCACAATGCCAGGCGCAAGGTATTTGCCAGAACAATCAATAACTGTTTCCGCCTTGCTTGATGGATCAACAATCATTCCGTCGCGAACCATCAGATCCTTGGTTGTAACTTCGTCAGCGGTGGGGTCGATGACTTGGGCGTTTTTAAAT
>CAXACF010000550.1:0-1715 GCA_963967125.1 uncultured Rhodobacterales bacterium
TTGGCCAAATCCGCACGCGTGCCTTGATCACTGAAATGATACTTCACCTTATCGGCCCACGGAACAGTTGCCAGGTCATTTAAATACCCCGCCCCCTCTTTCCGACTGGCGGAATAATGCATTTCAAAATCACGCCCCAAGGCGTGCAAACGATGGGCAAAGGCAATCATCGGCGTAATGCCAATCCCCCCACCCATCAGATAGGTTTTGGTCGCATCCTCAACCAAATCAAAATGATTGATGGGTTTGGAGATAAAGACCTTGCGTCCTTCGACAAAAATACGATGCATCATTTTTGACCCACCGCGCCCTTCATCCTCGCGCAGGACACCAATCTGATATTTGCTGCGATCCGCAGGGTCGCCCGACATGGAATATTGACGCAAAAATTCAGGGGCCACGACAATATCCAAATGCGCGCCTGCGCTCCATTCTGGCAATGGGGATCCGTCCAGCGTTTGAAATTCGTACTTTGTCACGTCTTGGGTCATTTTTTCGACCTTGCTGACCTGAACACGCACAACAGGCGCGTCCCCATCGCTGGAATAGACATGCAGATGATCGGTTTCACCACGCTCTAGTTTTAATTTGTATTCCTCTGCCGTGATCATGGCCTGATAGGCCTCAATCCCGGCTTCGCGATCCATGTGGAACGGATAGGGATAGGGATGGGGCGCAAGGTCGGCGGGATAAACGGCCATTGTTTGATCTTCGTATTTTAGATCAAGGTCCTTTTGCAAACCACGCGCGTTTACGGGTTTTCGCGCAGGTTTATATCCACCGTCTTCATAAAGTTCGATGTCCCACCACCATTTTTTGATGGGGTTTAATTCACCGTTTCCAACCATGTCATCCAATTTCGCCAAAGGTTTGGCAAGCGACGGTAGATTGCTGGCCGCCCATCGAAATGGGGCCTCGGCAAACAGGCCTTCTAGGTTCCAAGGACAGGTTTTCATACAGCGTCCGCACATGGCGCCGCCTTCGGTTGAAATGCGATAACTGGCGCATTTTTGGCTATCTGATTTCCAAATCTCATAGCCATTAAACATCAATTTAGGACCTGCTGTAATTGCACCAGATGGGCATTCACGGGCACATTTATTGCAGTTTTCGCAAAAATTTTGCAGGCCAAAATCAATCGGTTTGTCATGCTCAAACGGCATATCCGTTGTGACAACACCGGATTTCAGGCGCGGTCCAAGGTAGGGGTTTAAAATAACCTCACCAATGCGGCTGACCTCACCCAACCCCGATAGCAGAAGCAAGGGGGGCTGTAACACTTCACCATCCAATACGGTGTGTGATTTCGCCTTGTACCCCAGGTTGCGGATTTGCTGGGCAATCACGCCCCCCAAGAGGGAAAAGCGCAAATAGGCACGCATGGATTGGGCGACAGATATCCAATCATCACCCGATGCACCCTCCATCGTTTCGTACCCCTGATCGATGATCATTGATACCGCGTTGTTGTGCGGGGGATCCAAAACAGCGCCCGTTGCATCATGGCTGTACCACGCCCAATCAGGACAGCGTGACAGCCCAACGGCATCGACGCCAAGGAAATAACTCGCGGCCTTTATGTTGGCCGCGTTTTGCGCCAAATTATCTGGACGTGCGCCGTTTTCATTGGCCTCACCATCTTGCAACAGGACAAAGGCGCCCAATGCGCGACGCTGTGCACAGGATGGCGCGGCTTTGCGTGCGTAATAGCCGCC
>CAXACF010000551.1:0-1710 GCA_963967125.1 uncultured Rhodobacterales bacterium
GCATATCATGCAGGCTTTTACGCTCAGTTTCATATGTTTTACCGCCTGATATCACTTTGCGATAGGACCCAGATGCGCGGCGTTCTTGGTATTTTTGATAAAATTTGTCTCATGCATCGGTACGATAATGCGCCAAATCCAAATGGGCCAATGTTTTGATTTTTGTATCATTATGCGTTGAATAGTCACAAAAATGAATGCGCGGTGCCATCAGTTCGGGCACGACGCGCAAAAAGGATTTTCCAACCTGATGGCTTAGAAATCCACCTGAAACTTTGGCCCCAAATTCAGGATAGGCCCGCATGCTGATTTGACGGCGACGGGCAAAGGGGGTGGCCAACCGCTTGAACTGATCAGGGCCTGTGTAATCAGGATCGTCAGGCACCAAATATTCGACGGGCAGGGCGCGGGCGCACATGACATCACCGTCCAGCCGTGCAAGACGCATGCCCACATTTGCATGACTTGGGACATGCAAAAATTCGTCATTATCAAAATGGCCCAGCCAAGAAATATGATCATCGCGGGCAAATTCGATCGCGGATTTTATGTTTTCGATTTGGCGCCGTTCAACGGTTTGGGGACGACGACCGCGCGCCTGCCAATAATCTGGGCCAGTGTTCGTGACACATATGTTGGGGTGTTGTTCCAAATGCCCCTGTGCGTCAGGATCGGGGAAATCCAAAAACAAATAGAGATGGGCTGCACCAAGGTCTAGGTAATGTGCCGCAAAATTCAAAATGTCTTTGGTCGGCGCTTTGATTGTGGACGCAACGGCCCATCTGTGCGGTTCCAAAGACATTGTTCCACTTACACCATCATTTCCTTTGTCGCGGTCAGATTAACATCTGGATAATCGCGTTCAACCCGATCAATATCCCACTGTAATCGTGTTAGGAATACCATATCCCCATCGTGATCTGTTGCGATATGCTGTTTGTTTGCTGCGGAAAATTTATCTTGGGCCTGTTTGTCACCCTGCACCCAACGGGCCGAGGTGAACTGTGATTGTTCAAAACGCACGGGTAACCCGTATTCCAATTCAATGCGGCTTGCCAAAACTTCAAACTGCAATGCGCCCACAACCCCAACAATAAAGCCTGATCCAAAGGTTGGTTTGAACACTTTTGCAGCACCTTCTTCGGCAAATTGCATCAATGCTTTTTCCAGATGCTTGGCCTTCATCGGATCACCTGCGCGGCAGGCTTGCAAAAGTTCGGGTGCGAATGAGGGTATGCCCGTCACACGGATTTGTTCCCCTTCGGTCAGGGTGTCGCCAATGCGCAATTGTCCGTGGTTGGGAATGCCGATGATATCGCCTGCCCATGCCTCTTCTGCCAATTCACGATCTGCGGCCAGGAACAGCACAGGGTTTGACACCGCCATCGGTTTTTTACTGCGCACATGCAGCAGTTTCATGCCCCGTTTAAAATGCCCAGATGCCAGTCGGACAAAGGCCACGCGGTCGCGGTGCTTTGGGTCCATATTGGCCTGCACCTTAAAAACAAATCCAGACACTTTAGCTTCTTCAGGGGCCACTTGACGGGGTTCGGCGGATTGAATTTGCGGCTCTGGTCCGTATTTGCCAATGCCATCCATCAACTCTTTGACGCCAAAGGAATTGATCGCCGATCCAAACCAAATGGGGGTCATGTGCCCCTCTAGCACCGCTTGGGGGTCTAGGGTTGGCAGCAGTTCGCGCGCCATTTC
>CAXACF010000552.1:0-1707 GCA_963967125.1 uncultured Rhodobacterales bacterium
TTCCTTACCGCTGTATGTGCGTACGTGAATATCTGTGGGGTTCCAGCCATTCGCTGGGCTAGTGTCGTCCGGACAGGCAGAAGAGACGCACACTAAATCTGTCAATGCACGTAGTAACACATAGTCACCAGGCCGTGACCAAGGTTCATCGCTGTACATCACGCCATGTTCGTCGATTGCAGTATTAAAGAAGAAATTAATGGCCATCCAACCTGCACGTTCAGACACACCGTAGTTAGAAAGTGCTGTATTAAAGTTATCCGAGCAATTGATATGCCCAGGATACCCAATGTCATCATAGTACTTTGCTGAACATGCCAATGCAAAAGCGTCATGCCGCCCACAGGTGTCTTGTATAACCTCGACCAACGGCAGCATGTCTTGATCGTAATATTTGGCATGCAAACCAGGCATGGGATAGGCATGTTCCATTAATGTACGTGTCGTTGTTACGTCCAATGCATGTTCAATCCCTTTATCCAGTTTACGTGCACTAAAGCATTGGAAGTCCGTGCATTGACGACCATCTTTGTCAATAATCTGGATATAGTCCCCGGCCTTTACGAAA
Organism: uncultured Rhodobacterales bacterium; assembly: GCA_963967125.1. GTDB lineage: Bacteria > Pseudomonadota > Alphaproteobacteria > Rhodobacterales > Rhodobacteraceae > HIMB11. Next base: position 569 of record CAXACF010000552.1, read on the forward strand.
AAGGATTCGGCAGTTTGTGTGTGAACACGAATATCCTGCAAAGGATCTGCCAGTGGGTCAGGCAATTTAAACCCTTTCGCCATTTTGATGCTGGTGCGCTTAACAAACACGACCAGTGGTGTCGCGGTATCTTGTGCCTCAAAATCCATTGCTTGTAACGCATTCGGATGGGGGGCCGCGATAATCGCAACGCCTGTGCGCGTGGCTGTGAATTCCTTTTTCGAACCTGCTGGCGTTTTGATGTCAAAAAATTTGATTGCCGGTCCCTGTGCGATATCAATGCCGCGGGCATCTAAACCCATGCGCAACCCGCGCAAAGATTGGTTTGATGATGTTAATAGCGTTTTCAATCCCTGCGCTGGTCCACCGGGCGTTGCGCCCAATATAGAAGGATCAATAATACCCTTTGGGCATGCCGCGATCACTTCGCATGGTTGGCCGCCTTCCTCATTGATAATTGAAATTTGGTCACCATCTTCAATTGGAACTAAAATAGCTCCGCATCCTTCTATTACATAGCGCTCGGTATCCTTCGGAAGGCTGAAAATCCGCGGCTCTGAAATGATGCTAGGTTTGGGTGGACCCGCGGTTACTTTCGGGTATATGTCGTCTAACAATGGAGCCTCCCAAGATCTATTTTTTGCTTGTGCGGAAAATATGTTTCATTATAAGAATATTTAAACCAGAGCTGTCAAGTCAGTAGCGCGATAGAATGACCAACAAACACATCAATTTTTTAGGTTGGATCCTATTCATTCTATCCGCCTGCGGTTTCATTATTGCGTCGTGGGGTCATTTCTGGTCGATGGTCGGCTCGGTGTTCTTTTTGGTTGCGTGTTTCGTCTTCTTAATTCCATTTTTTCGGAACGATCCCTGATGTCATTAGTGTTAGGCTTGCTTGCGGCGATTTCGTGGGGCATCCACGATCTCTGCGTACGCCAAGTCAGTCAAAGGACAGGGATTTTTGCATCCATTGTTGCAGTGCTTGCCTTTGGATGCATTTTGGTAACGCCGATTAGTATTTTTCATTGGGATGGGCCCATGGCCAAAGGGTCCTTATCGCTGGCTCTGTTATCTGGCGCATTGTTTGGGCTTGCGGCAATAGCGCATTATAAAGCTTTCTCGATTGGGCCTGTGCG
>CAXACF010000553.1:0-1704 GCA_963967125.1 uncultured Rhodobacterales bacterium
TGTTCGCAGCCTTGAAGCAAAAATTGATGCGCTAAGTGACCGTTTATCGCATGATCCGCAGCTTGCGACTTCTTTGCACGAGGTGATTACCACCGTGACAGCTATTCGTGCGACTTCATCGATCCTATCAGACAGTGATGACATTGATCCAATGTGGCAAATGCGATTTCAGCGCAATATCAGTGAGGACAGCCTACGTTTGGCCGAAGAAGCGCAAGCGTTGGTCGATTACTTGGATGCCGACGAAACAGAGGCGCGTACAGGAACACCTTATGAAGAGGTTGAGGCATTCTTGCACGAAAACGATTACCATTTTGAAATGATCGAAAACGAGACACCTCATATTGACGATATTCTGAATATATCCGAAATTCGATCAACGGCGGGGCGGTTGTTGGCGCGAAACGTCTTAGAAACCTATCAATTGGATGCAACTGCACTTCCTTTGGCATCGCTTATTGATGATCTTCCGATTCAAACGGGTCTTTCACAGTTGGCACAAAAGCATCACTGCACCATTCCGCAGTTGATGCGCCGATTGGCCTGTTTGCCTACAGAAACTGTTGGTCGCGAATTTGGTATGGTCAGCATGGATGTGACAGGAAGTATTTTGTTTCGTAAACAAATCGACGGATTTCACATGCCACGGTTTGGGTCGGCGTGCGCCTATTGGCCGATCTTCCAGGCGCTACAAATGCCAATGCGTTTGTTAGAAGATGTTGTGATACATACTGGACGCGAGGGGGGGACGTTTCACACCTATAGTTACTGTGAAGCGATTCAGGACAGTATCGGTCGCCCCCCACGTTTGGTGGCACACATGTTGTTTCACCCCCATACCCAAGAGGCGGCGCAGGCAACGCGTGTTGGTGCCACCTGCCGCGTCTGTGCCATTGCGACCTGTCCAAGTCGTCGAGAACCCTCGATCCTTGGTGAAGAGCTTTGACATCTCGTCAGTTTATGGTTTTATGCTCAATAAACTCGGCGCAGACCGAATAGGGAGGGGTAAGATGGCCAAGACCGTCTTGCTAATAGAAGACGAAGTTAACATCATCGAAGCGCTTAGCTTCATCCTGTCCCGTGACGGATGGGATGTGGTAACGCATTCGAACGGACACGATGCAAACGAAGTGATCACACGGCGCGAACCTGATTTGGTCGTGCTTGATGTGATGTTGCCGGGCAAAAGTGGGTTTGACATCTTGCGTGATCTGCGGCGCGATCCGCGGCACCAAAATCGTCCCGTACTTATGCTAACGGCGCGCGGTCAAAGCAAAGACCGCGATATGGCGGAGCAATTGGGTGTGTCCAAATTTATGACCAAACCGTTTTCCAACACTGAAGTGCGCGACGCAGTGAACGAGTTATTGGGCGGATGAAACCAGTCTCAGAACCAAAACTCTTTGTAGAACCGCGCAATTATCGCGCGCGGCGGATGGTTGATGGTCTGCGAGTTTTACCGATGGCTGGTATCTTTCTAATTGCAATGCCCCTGTTTTGGGGCGGGTCTGGGGATTCCGTTAAATCATCCGCGGTTATGTTGTTTCTCTTTGGGGTCTGGATCGTCCTTATCCTGCTGAATTATCTGATGACGCGCCGGATTGGGAAAGAACGTGATTGGCTGGACCCTATTAATTCAGAAACATCGGTGGATTAAATGCTGAACGTATTGATCGGCGTTTGTTTGGCCTATGTGATCGCGCT
>CAXACF010000554.1:0-1702 GCA_963967125.1 uncultured Rhodobacterales bacterium
ATTTTTGTAACGATGGTGAGTTTCGGCATACTTAGGTCCCTTAAGGTGCGTTCTTGTTTGTTAGTATTTATATGATACCTATATTGCGGTGTCAAAAAAGGAGGGTTTCATGCCAAATCTATTGTCACGCCGCAATGTTTTAACAAATGCTGCGCTATCCGCTGGTGCGGTTGCGCTTTTAAAAGGGGGGCTGTCCCCTGTGCCTGCCAGTGCACAAAATGCGTTACCAAGTGGAACGGTGCATAGCTTTTCAAAAAAGGGCGTTCGGTTTCACACTTATGTGTCACCTGCGCGAACTGTAAATGTAACCAGTCATGTGTTGGAACTGGGCGATCAATTGTTGTTGGCCGATGCAACCATGTTGCCACCAACAGCGGCCGAAGTCGGGGCATTGATCGCCAGCACAGGTAAACCTGTTCATACGGCTTATGTCAGTCACGAACACCCTGATCACTGGGGTGGTGTTGGGGCGCTTGGGAACATATCGTTCTCCACGCTTCCAGAGGTTCGCGAAAACCTAAGACAAGAAGCGACAAGTGGTGATTGGTTAGAACCAGCCAGTTTGTTAAACGGTGCGGATATTGCGCTTGGGACGACCAATATTGGCGGTGTTCCAGTCGAATTTCGTGCCTATGACAACAACGAAGCATTAAAAATGTTGGTTGCTGTTCTACCAGAACAAAAAGTCGCGATTGTTCAGGATCTTGTTTATAATGGTGTCTATTTTGCCCCAGGCATGGATCGCGGCAATTGGATCAATACGTTGCAAACACTGCGAGATGACCCAGCGTTTGAGACATTATTGGTTGGGCATGGGCTGCCCACTTCACGAGCCGAACTTACCACTGCGATTGAGTATTTAAAAACCATGGATCGTATTTGGAATGATGCAGAAACCGCGGATGATTTTGTATCAGGAATGAAAGCTGCCTATCCAGGATATACAGGTGAATTCCTGCTGAACCTCGCGAAAAGGAATTGGAACAAATAGGCTGATTGCGTTTGGGCGGGCATTCGGTTCGCCCAGACGATTTGAGGTGCGACTATTTTGGGCTTGTAATTAATTCAAAAAATGGAATATGTTTGCGGCATTCATAAAAGGACTCAAATCAATGGATCATAATCAGCAAGCCGTGAAAAAAATGAGCGATAAGCAAATGTTTGCTCTTGGGTTATTTGCAGCGACCACAATTATTTCACTTTTGTTGACGGCGATGAATGTGCGGGCGGTCATTGAATACGGGTGGCAGGTTGTTTTGTTGTGCCAAATGCCGATGGCGTTGACAGGGTTTTATCTTGGCTACACCTTGATGACAGCGGGGCGCAAAGAAGGATTGAACGCGGATTAATTGTGTGAGCCAATCAAGTGGTGCGTAGGCACCTTCCAATTTATGGACTGGCTGGAATCTTCACGACATTGGGTGCGTTAAATTTTTCCAACGCACGCCTATCGTTAGGCCAAAATCATGGCGGCCTAGCTATTTGAATTCGGCGATCACATCCAACGCCGCCTGACGCGGATCATCGGCGCGCCAGATGGGGCGGCCAACGACAATGTGATCTGATCCGTTTGCGATGGCCTCACCGGGTGTTGTGACACGTTTTTGGTCCCCCAAATCCGCTCCTGCGGGCCGCACGCCCGGTGTTACGATCAAACGGCCCTGTGATTCTGGTAAAGCGCGGATCAAACCCGATTCTTGGG
>CAXACF010000555.1:0-1701 GCA_963967125.1 uncultured Rhodobacterales bacterium
ATCTTCAAACGCTGCGAATAATGCGCCCAGTCGGTTTCGCGCATCGCGTGAACGATCCACCCAAATGGGTTCAAAGCCACGCTCCTGATAAAATTCGACAGCGGCATCATAGTCGGCCAGCTCTTTGGATAGGGCAAGTTTGTAGGCAATATCATTTCCCTGTGACGCATAGGCGCCTATGGGAAAGATGCCCAGAAAACAAAGAATTATCGCAACCAAATAATTGCGCCATACATTTAGCGTTGAAAACAACATACCAATCTGATCCCGCCCAAAATTCTAGCCCACGTTATGCGTGAAGAACCCCAAAAACAAAAGCACCATTACAACAACTTCGGGTATTCATCACCAAAATTTGAGCGAAATGAGCACACAATTGCGTGATAATCCAGCGGCTATTACGGGCAAAATCCCGCTCAATTCCCCCTTACGCTGTAGCTATCCTAAATTCCTTCTTGGTTTGCGAATCGTTTTATGGCATACCTCGTGCAACTGGGGTTACATCGAAATAAATGCTCAAGCTGCTGGGCGCACGGGACACGAGACTGAATGGTCACGGATAAGACGACTTTGATCACACGCCGCGCCATGCTGAGCGCATTCGCAGCGGCGACTGTAGTTTCGGCCCCGACGTTTTCGAACGCGGCGGGATTTTTGCGTGGTGCAGGTGATATTCGCAAATTGTCAATGATGTCACGCCGTACCGGTGAACGCATCAGCACGATTTATTGGATTGATGGGGACTATATTCCCGAAGCGATCCAAGAAATCAGCTATTTCATGCGTGATTGGCGCCGCAACGAAACAAAAATTATTGATCGTCGTACAATCGACATCATGGCGGCAAGCCATGCGATCCTGAATACGGACGAACCCTTTACGATGCTAAGCGGATATCGCAGCGCGAAAACAAACGCGATGTTGCGTCGTCAATCTAGATCGGTTGCGAAAAACTCGCTGCACGTAAAAGGCCAAGCTGTCGATTTGCGATTGGGATCGCGGTCAGTGCGCCAAATCTCAAAAGCAGCGGCAAAGTGTAATGCCGGTGGCGTTGGACGTTACAGCCGTTCAAACTTTGTCCACATGGATTGCGGCCCGGTGCGTGTTTGGGGCCGTTAAGGGCCCAAATTAATCTTCGTGAATACCATCTACGGTAAACATTCCACCCTGATATTTTGAATTCGGCTCATCCGCTGTTGGTGCGGGCAGTTCTGCGTCGAGTTTGGCACGAAAAACTTCGGCATTATCCTGTGGTTGCCATCCCAAATAGGCGACTTCGTGGTTGTCCCACCACACCCCCGAATTTGCCGAAGTGCCATAAACAATCGGACATCCCAGACGCGGCACAATAAACACACGTTCGATTAAGCGGACGAAATCATCATAGCTCATCCACATGGACAACATGCGGTGATTTTTCGGTTCTGGAAAACAGGCCCCGATGCGCACGCAAGCGGTTTCGATGCCAAATTTGTCATAATACATTGACGCCATCGCTTCTCCAAACACTTTGGATACGCCATATAACCCATCTGGTTTCGTTGGAGATTTTGCATCGAGGCGTACTGTTTGTTCATAAAATCCGATGGCGTGATTTGAACTGGCGAATAAAATGCGCGGCGTGACAGAGGATTTGCGCGCAGCCTCATACAGATTGAAAATACCCTCGATATTGGCATTTTTGACGATTTCCCAAGTATG
>CAXACF010000556.1:0-1698 GCA_963967125.1 uncultured Rhodobacterales bacterium
TTTAAGTGAAAAAACGCCCTTGGGCGGTGAACAAGACTGAGCCCACGAAGCCTCTGCCCTGTGTTGCAGGACGCAAAACAGGCGGCGCCTTCGTCGCCAACTCGGACAGCTTTGGGTTCTGTTCAAGCGCATCATTGATGCGATTAAAATCCAGTCACTTATGTTTAAGTCTTTGCCACGCTTCGACCGCGCATAATTTGGGTATTGGAAATCAAAGATACGCTAACCACGAATGCGCCGAACGTTCAGATGCAATCCAACAACGCAAAAGTACCTTTTCATGCGATCGCAAGTGGGGAAGCACGCGAGCGAAGTCTTGATCATCTTTATCTCGGATATGTTTGGCCTTGAACAACAAAACATTTGCTGGTGCAAGGTAAGGAATGCCATGATCGTTCTTGTATATTGCCTGATCCCTGGGCTGCGAAATCGCATCGTTCCGTTTATAGATCCATCTGTCTTTCGTGCCCCGTTCGATCATCATATCAACGCGCCAAACCTGTGATTTGAAATCTGCGCCCCACATCTGCCAAATGTCATCAGGCGCATCAGCGTCACGATCCAGAATCGTAAGTTCGCCATTGTGTGCGGCATAAAAGTCCAGTTCAGCAAGCGCCTTTCGCGCTTTGGGAATGTCCGATGGCAGTGTCGCAAATTCTATATCAGCGTGATCGCGCGTTTGTTGACCCAAAAACAAATCAAGCGCCCATCCACCAGTCACGTACCACGTGATCCCAGACCCGCGTAAACGTTGCGCTAGCGCGTCTGGCCGCCAGCTGTCCCATGCGTCCTCGGCCAAAGGTTTCATCGCACGCGCCAAATCTAGATTAGCTCAGCTTTGACGATATCACACCCGTATTGAACCCCGCCATGCGCAATTCCCAGAACAGGCGTTGATATTCGATTTTCGGGCAGCGGTTCATGATCACGTCAATGCCTTTTGCACGCGCTTTTTCTGCGGCCTCGGCGTGGGTCACGCCAATTTGCATCCAGATGGTTTTTAGGTCCGAAAAACGCTCCATCGCCTCATCCACAATCGGGGGCACGGCGTCCGATCTGCGAAAAATATCCACCATATCAATGGGTTCATCAATTTCTGACAGGGACGCACGGATGGTTGAACCAAACAGCTCTTTTCCCGCGTGCCCTGGATTGACCGAAATCACATTAAACCCCTTTAATCCCAAATAACGGGCCACAAAATAACTGGGGCGTTGTGGGTTTGGGCTGACCCCGACCACGGCGATATTTTTTGTCCGCTTTAGGATATCGCGCAAATGTGCATCGCTATAATGTTCGTCCATGGGCCCCTCATTTCGTTTTTGGCACAGTGCGATGGGGCCGTGCCCAATGTCAATTGCGATCCGACACCGATGGATGAATCCATTCAAAACTGGATAATTTTACCTGCCGTTTGGCGCGCACCCAAATGAACCGCCCTAAACCACGCGACATGCCAACGCTTGGGGCCTTGGCGTTGGTGTGCAGTCCGTCGCGCCAAGTCTCAGGCAGGCGCAGACCATGGCGCTCGGCATGTTCTATCATCCAGATCAGGGGAATATTGGCCAATGGCCGCGCTGCGTCATGCCCCAACAAATGCCCCCCAACATCCGCATGGGACCCTGAAAACCACACCTGCTCCATTTCATGGGGAGCTCGTGTTTCACCCGCCTCCCAACGTTCGGGGGCATAGGCCGC
>CAXACF010000557.1:0-1688 GCA_963967125.1 uncultured Rhodobacterales bacterium
GGGCAGAATGTTGTTTGCGATCAAGACCGCCTGAACGGTTGAGAGCATACCCAAACTCATTTGCGCGTTCACGTGCCCCAGGTGACCAAATGGGAAAAATCCATCGCCCTTGGGGTCCTTGGGTGTTGACATGCCAAGTCCGATGCCCAGCGTTAGGCCCGCGCTATGCTGTGTCCAATTGCGTAAATTTTTGGCGTGCGGAATGCCCATGTGCAAGGCCGTGACCGCGGTGCTGCGCAGGGATTTGTCCTGAATATTCATGCGCATGGGTCCATCCGCACCCCAACATTCAACTGCGGCCCAAATCGCCTTGGCCAATGTTTCGTGTCGCGCCCAGATGTTTTCTATTCCCTCAGCCCGGATCATATCAAGTGCAATGCGCAACCCATACAAATGATGCGTGGGGGCCGTGCCACAGAAATAGTGTGCCAAAATTTCGGGATTGGCGCGTTGTCCCCATTCCCAATACGAACTGACGTAGGGCAATTGTTTCTGACGCTCTGCCGCTTTGTCATTAAAATAGACAAAGGCCATGCCCGCAGGGACCATCAACCCCTTTTGACAGGCCGCCACCATGACATCCGCCCCCCAAGCATCCATTTTAAATTCGTCACACCCCAATGATGCCACGCAGTCCACCGCCAGCAACGCATGCGACCCCAAATCATTCAACAACGCCCGAACCGCAGCGATATCATTTTTCACAGATGTCGAGGTATCGACATGTGTGACCAAAACGGCCTTATAATAATCGCTTGGGTGCGCACGTAGTGCGGTTTCCAGTGCGTCTAAATCAATTGTGGATTGTGTGCCGTATTCAACGATATCTGCATGGATTCCCATGGCGCGCGCCATCTTGGCCCAACCGTGTGCAAACCACCCTGTCGCGGCGACCAACACGCGATCGTCGTGGCAGGCCATGTTTGCCAATGCCGCTTCCCATGCGCCGTGTCCGTTCGCGATATAAAGCGCGACGTTGCCTTCGGTTTGGGCCACATAGCGCAAACTAGGAACAAGTGTGTGTGTTAGATCAACAAGCTCACCTTCATAAATGTTTGGCGATGCGCGGTGCATGGCACGCAATACGGCCTCTGGAATGACAGAAGGCCCTGGGATTGCAAGGTATGTTTGACCATTTGACAGGTTCATTGGAATTCCTTTTGTTTATACCGTCAATCAATAGTCGGGATTTGTGCGACGTCAACATGGCTTGCGTTTGGGGTGACGAAACCTTACCTAGGCCATAGGCCGCGCACAGGGACCCGCATGTTTAAGAAAATCGCAGATCGCTACTTTGCTTGGGAACGCCATCTGCGCGATTCATTTGGGGATGACATTGAAACCCCAAAAGGGCGGTTTTGGGCCTATGTCCATTTTCATTTGATGGATCACGCATTTTTTCGGGTGTTGTGGACAAATATGCGTGAAATTGCGCCCGATGTGTACAGATCAAATCAACCCTCTCCACGCCGTGTCGCGAAGTGGAAGGCCAAGGGTATCCAAACGGTTGTTAATCTACGTGGCGCGCCAATCCAGTCGCATGGTTTGCTTGAGCAAGAAGCCTGTAACGCAGCTGGCATTGATATGGTGTGTCTGAAATTCGGGGCACGTCACGCGCCTGATAAGGCCCTATTACTTGAACTGTTCGAGATATTTGATGACCTTAAGGCGCCGGCCGTGTTTCATTG
>CAXACF010000558.1:0-1686 GCA_963967125.1 uncultured Rhodobacterales bacterium
TTTACAACGTAATCATCGGCACCTGTTTCCAACCCGCGAACTCGGTCCACCTCTTCTGCGCGTGCAGACAGCATGATGACAGGGATTTGGCGTGTTTTTGAATTGCTTTTCAGACGGCGACACACCTCAATCCCAGACAACTGTGGCATCATCCAATCCAAAACGATCAGATCAGGATCATTTTCATCCACAAGGATCAGACCGTCTTCACCGTTGTCGGCGGTGATAACATCAAATCCCTCAGCCTCTAGGTTATAGGCAAGCAGTTCGCGTTGTGCGGGCTCATCTTCTACCAAAAGAACCGTGGGGCGGATCATTACCTTACTCCAAATCTAATGAGATATTGGCATCTGCTGATGTTTTATCCTTTTTCTCGCGTTCTTCCGTCGGACGATCGCCAGTGACGATATAAATCACTTGCTCTGCGATTGATGTCACGTGATCGCCCATACGTTCGATATTTTTCGCGATGAAATGCAGGTGCATACAGGGTGTGATATTGCGCGGATCTTCCATCATATAGGTCAGGAATTCACGGAATTGTCCGCTATACATTTGATCGACGTCGCGGTCACGTTGAATGACCTCTTCTGCCAAGTTCACGTCCCGCTGAACATAGGCGTCAAGCGCGTCTTTCAGCATCAATTCAACTTCACGCGCCAAACGACGCAAGCCCTGCCCCTTGTCAAAAACATGGGGCATTTCCATTAGGACAGTTGTGCGTTTTGCCATGTTTTTGGAATAATCGCCAATCCGTTCAAGGTTCGAGGCGACCTTGATCACTGACAATACCAGCCGCAAATCAATCGCCGTGGGTGAGCGTAGCGCCAAGAGTTTCGCAGCCTCATCATTGATCAGGATTTCCAACTGATCGATGGCCTTGTCACGGGCACGCACATCCGCGGCCAATTCAACGTCACGGGTGTCAAATGATTTCGCCGCGTCCAAAATAGACGCCTCAACCATGCCGCCCATTTTCATGATGTGCGCTTGGATCGCCTCAAGGTCACGGTCAAATGCAGAGAGAATGTGTTGTTGTTCGTTCATGATCTTATCCAATCCGCCCTGTGATATAGCTTTCGGTGCGCGGATCCTCTGGTTTGGTAAAGATGGTTGTTGTGTCCCCATATTCCACAAGGTTCCCCAAATGGAAAAACGCGGTTTTCTGACTAACCCGCGCGGCCTGCTGCATCGAGTGGGTGACAATCACAACGCAATAGCGTTTGCGCAGATCATCAATCAATTCTTCAACCTGCGCTGTCGCGATTGGGTCCAGCGCAGAACAGGGTTCATCCATCAACAAAACCTCTGGTTCTGTGGCAACAGCACGCGCAATACATAGGCGTTGTTGCTGACCCCCAGAGAGACCCGTTCCCGCGTCATTCAGACGATCCTTCACCTCATCCCAAATCGCGCCACGGCGCAGGGCCTTTTCCACGATTTCATCCAGCTCGGCCTTGTTTTTGGCCAACCCGTGAATACGCGGACCATAGGCCACATTGTCATAGATGGATTTTGGAAACGGGTTTGGTTTTTGAAACACCATACCAACCCGCGCGCGCAACTGCACGGGATCAATACGAGGATCATAAATATCCTCACCATCCAGCAGGATATCACCGCTGACACGGCAGATATCAATGGTGTCATTCATGCGATTAAGCGTGCGCAAAAACGTGGATTTAC
>CAXACF010000559.1:0-1682 GCA_963967125.1 uncultured Rhodobacterales bacterium
ACAAAATATTTGGAACATGATGTGTTTCACATGAACCGCGCCGAAACGGAAATGATGCGCTACATGCGCCGTCTCTCAGATCGTGATCTGGCATTGGATCGTGCCATGATCCCGCTGGGGTCCTGCACGATGAAGCTGAATTCCGTTGCGGAAATGATGCCCGTCAGTTGGCGCGAATTTTCATTAATTCACCCATATGCGCCTGCGGATCAAACCGAAGGCTACCAGGAACTGATTGATGATTTGTCTGACAAATTGTGCCATATCACTGGATACGATGCGATTTCGATGCAACCCAATTCAGGCGCACAAGGCGAATATGCAGGCCTGCTAACAATCGCAGAATATCATGCCGCACGTGGGGAAGCGCATCGCAACGTCTGCCTGATCCCAATGTCAGCCCATGGTACAAACCCTGCCAGCGCGCAAATGGTTGGTTGGAAAGTCGTTGCCGTGAACTCGGACGAAAATGGGGACATCGATATTGATGATTTCCGTCAGAAGGCTGAAGCCAACAAAGATAACCTAGCAGGCTGCATGATTACCTACCCGTCGACACATGGGGTGTTTGAGGAAACAGTGCATCAAGTTTGTGCCATCACGCATGAATTCGGTGGTCAAGTTTACATAGATGGCGCCAATATGAACGCCATGGTCGGACTGTCCCGTCCAGGTGATATTGGCGGCGATGTAAGCCACCTGAATTTGCACAAAACATTCTGCATCCCGCATGGCGGCGGCGGCCCAGGCATGGGTCCAATCGGTGTAAAGGCGCATCTGGTTCCGCATTTGCCCGGTCATCCGTTGGAAGAAACAGCAGCGGGGCCAGTGTCCGCAGCGCCATTTGGTTCGCCCTCGCTTCTTCCAATATCATGGGCGTATTGCCTGATGATGGGCGGAGAAGGACTAACGCAGGCGACTCGTGTTGCGATCCTGAACGCCAATTACATTGCAAAGCGTTTAGAAGGCGCGTTTGACGTGCTTTATAAAGGAAGCAATGGTCGCGTTGCCCATGAATGTATCCTTGATGTGCGCCCATTTGCCGAAAGTGCGGGCGTTACCGTTGAAGATATCGCAAAACGCCTGATGGACTGCGGGTTCCACGCCCCAACAATGTCGTGGCCGGTTGCTGGCACATTGATGGTTGAACCAACTGAATCAGAAACCAAATCCGAATTGGACCGTTTCTGCGACGCGATGCTGGCCATTCGTGCGGAAATCGCCGAAATCGAAAACGGCACAATGGATCACGACAATAATCCGCTGAAAAACGCGCCACACACTGTCGAGGATTTGGTCGGCCCGTGGGATCGCCCCTATTCCCGCGAACAGGGATGTTTCCCACCAGGTGCATTCCGTGTGGACAAATATTGGCCACCCGTCAATCGTGTGGACAACGCATATGGGGATCGTAACTTGATCTGCGTATGTCCCCCAATGAGCGATTATTCACAAGCAGCGGAATAAACATAAATGTCGGCATTCACCTTTCCAATCGGGATACATACGCCACCGCAACATGCGCAGGCGCTACCCGATAAGGTGGATGTTGTTCTCATCGGCGGCGGCGTCATCGGTATTTGCGCCGCCCTTTTCTTGCGCCGCCAAGGGAAGTCTGTTTTCGTTTGTGAAAAGGGACGCGTGGCAGGCGAACAATCATCCCGTAATTGGGGATGGATACG
>CAXACF010000560.1:0-1669 GCA_963967125.1 uncultured Rhodobacterales bacterium
CGTTTTTCTTCAATGGTTGCATGACGCGCAGCCAAACGGGCCGCCAAGCCCTCTAACTCACTGCGCACCACATAAAGTTCGGCCATCTGTGAATGATCAAGCGAGGCCACAATCAGGCTTCTGCCATCCCGGCTCAGCAAGGATTGTGTTTCCAACCGCTGCAACGCTTCGCGGATAGGAGTACGCGAAACACCAAAACGATCTGCCAGTTCGCTTTCAACAAGACGGTCACCAGGTTTGTAAACGCCGATATCAATCGCATCTAGGATCAAACCATAGGCATCTTTGTTATTTTGTCGTATCTGTGTCATTGTACTCGTCCATTGTCTGGGGTTACCTTACGTGGTGTTTTACGCGCAAATCAAGTAACCCTTTCGCTTTTTTGAATATGTTTAGGACAGCATTATGCCCAAAAGTCAGTTTTCGCATGTGTCAGAGTGGGTATTTGATATGGATCACACCCTCTATCCGCCGCACAATAAATTGTTTGATCAGATCGAAATTTTGATGGCAGATTACTTTGTCAAAGTGACAGGTTTGCAGAAACCAGAGGCGGATAAATTACGTCAATCCTATTGGGATAAATATGGTGCCTCATTGACAGGGTTGATGCATCACCATGACGTCGATCCTGCGGATTTTTTGCGGGACGTGCATGACATTGATTTTTCGGTACTCGACCCCGATCACGGGTTAAACGACATTATACGCGATCTACCTGGGCGCAAAATTGTCTATACAAACGCCCCGCGCGATTATGCGGAACAAACGCTCGATCGGTTGCATATGCAGAATATGTTCGATGCGGTTTATGCGTTAGAGGATGCCGATTTAATCCCTAAACCAAATCAGAAGGCCTATGACATCATATTAAATAAGGCTGGGATTGATCCAAATCGCGCCGCCATGTTTGAGGACAGCCCGCAGAATTTGCGCGTCCCCCATGACATTGGCATGCGCACGGTGTTGGTCCATAGCGAAAGCCACGACACCCACATCCACCACCACACCCCAAATTTATCAAATTTTTTGAACCAATTGGTGACCGAGTGACGCAGCAACCTTTTGCTTTGGCGTAATCTGGCCTAAATGTGGGATAAGCAAAAGGATCAGCATATGACAGATCATTCAGTGGACATTGTTGTATCAGGTGGCGGCATTGCCGGTATGGTGACTGCAATCGCCTTTGCACAGGCGGGGTTTGACACCCTTTGCGTTGATCCGCACCCTCCGGTGACATCGCGTGCAGCAGATGGTGCGGACCTGCGGACCACGGCATTTTTGCAGCCTGCCCGCACTTTTTTGGATGACTTGGGCATTTGGCAGTATTTTTCGCCCGAAACAACGCCACTGGACATTATGCGCATTGTGGATGCGGGGGGTGCGGAAGTTCCGCCTCGCATGCGGGTGGAAAAAGAGTTTAAATCATCCGAGGTTTCTGACCTTCCGTTTGGGTGGAACATCCCAAACACAGCAGCGCGTGCGGCATTGATGACACGCATGAGTGATTTGAAAAACCTGGCCTTTCTGACAGGACACTCCTGCGAACGCCTGTTCACCCGCGAGGGTGAGGCACGTGTTACGCTACCAAACGGGGACCGCTATCGCGCAAATTTGGTTGTCGGCCGATGGGCGCAACTCACCCATGCGCGAACAATCGGGGATAGGT
>CAXACF010000561.1:0-1662 GCA_963967125.1 uncultured Rhodobacterales bacterium
CGAACCGGCAATTTAGCTAATAGAATAAGGCTAAGGTCATAGCTGGCAATGACCACGGTTTTCCCCATGCGGTTCAATTCCAGCAACAACCGCAACAAACGTTCGGACATTTCCCAATCCACATTGCCCGTGGGTTCGTCGGCCAACACAATATCGGGCGACATGATAATGGCACGCGCAAGGGCCGCGCGTTGCCGTTCACCCCCCGATAATTCAGGGGGAAGGGCATTTGCCCGATGGCTAAGCCCGACCCACGCCAACAATTCTTTCAGGTTTGTCGTATCGTCCCAGTTATCTTGTCCTGAAACAGATAAGGGAAGTGCGATATTATCCGCGACGCTAAGATGGTCGATGAATTGGCAATCTTGATGCACCACGCCGATGCGACGACGCACCAACGCGATATCATTACGCTCCATCGTTCGAACCTCTTGGCCAAACAATTTCAAGGCACCTGACGTCGGTTTTAAAGCGGCATAACACATTTTCAAAAATGTGGTTTTTCCCGCGCCCGACGGACCCGTTAGAAAATAAAATGCACCTGGTGTGATTGTAAGCGACATATCCGAGAGCAGTTCACCACCCCCGTAGCTATAGGCCACTGCGTCTAATTCTATCACATCCGCCCCACTTTTAACGTCGCTGCCCTGTTGTGCCTGAGCACCGCACAGGATGCAATCAGACATTTATTTACCTTTAGCACTTTTCTGATGTAACTGATATTCATAGAATAATAGATAGGCATGCAAGAGAAGAGCTTGATTTAGGGGATGAAATGCGACTGATCTGCCCGAATTGTTCGGCCCAATACGAAGTGCCGGCGGATGTCATTCCTGCCGAGGGGCGAGATGTGCAATGTTCCAACTGTCAGGAAACATGGTTTCAAACCCATCCCGACACAGAACCACAAACAGATGTTGCACAAACGCTAAAAGAGCATTTCGCGCAGACAGAGCCAGAGGCGGCACCAGCCCCCCCGCAATCCGATGTGGTTTCAGAACCAGATCCAATTGACGATGAATTTGAACGCGCGCTTGATCAAGAACTGGATACAATTGCAGAGGATAATCCTGAAATTGCGCCTGCACCTGCGATCACGCATGAGCGCAGCAAACGCGAAATTGACCCCTCTGTCGCGGATATCCTGCGCGAAGAAGCGCAGCGTGAACGGGAACAACGCGCGGCCGAAACATTCGAACATCAGGACGAATTTGCCCTTGATGCAGATGAACCCACATCTGATCCGCAGCCCGAAAAAAGCGGGTACATCGATCCAAAGTTGGACGATCTGGACGAAATGTACAAAGATACAGCATCGGATGCGCCAGCGTGGCGCCGTGATCTGTTGCCGGATATCGAAGAAATAAATTCGACCCTTCGACCGGATAAAAAATCAGCAAACAGAGAAGAGCCAGAAACACAGGCGCAAAAAAATGCCTCTGGTCGGCGCGGGTTTCGCGCGGCCATCATCCTGCTGCTTTTGGCGGTTGTTGTCTATGCATATGCCGATTTAATCGCATCAAACGTCCCGCAACTTGCCCCCTATCTGGATGCCTTTGTCGCGCAAATTGATCAATGGCGCGCGGCGTTGACGCATCAAACTTCGGGATTTTTGACGTGGCTGCAGGCTCAAGCGGACCAAGCACGCGCGCGCAATAGTTA
>CAXACF010000562.1:0-1660 GCA_963967125.1 uncultured Rhodobacterales bacterium
GGTTTCATCCGCCCCTTGGCCATGCCCGATATCAATCAGCGCCTTTGAATGACGAAAATAGCGTTCGGTAAACCGATCTGTCGGCCAGTTGTTTTCCAAATGACGCTGCAATGCCCATGTTGCGTCTTTTTCTTCCACAAAGGCCGTGAATTTTTTCAATCCACGATAAGTAATGTTATCAATTTTCGACACATAAACAAACCGCGCCAAACCTGGTTGGTCGATCTCCTGCTTAAACGCGGGCAGATCCCCCAAACGGGATGTGGCATCAACACGCGTATCAATTGAATAATACAGTTCAGACACACGGCGCGTGAAATAGGGGAGGTTTACGCCGTCAAACTGAGTTCCATTTATCAGAGAAACTTCGACCTTATCGCCAATTTCATATTGAAATTTCTCACTATCAAGCCACAGTTCATGTGCGGACGCGACAGTGGACGCAAGTAAAAGACAAAGACCAGAAAGACCCGAGCATATGCGCCTATTTTCCATGGATAACCCCATTCTTCGACTGATAACGATCACCTATCTGATGATCCTTGGTACGATATCAAATGTCACCGCCCACGAGGCTATTCCAACGATCGCAACCATAACAGTAGAGCGCGACGCAGTGGATTTAAAGGTGCGTTTCATGTCAGAGGCCTATTTGGCCGGCATCGACCTATCACAATTCAGTTTCATGAACGATAGCGAACAATCCGACGCCTATGATCGTTTACGGGGGTTGGATGTGGTCGACCTAGTCGCGGAATTCAACGCAGCATGGCCCAATCTGTCTAACGAAATTCAAATTATCCAAAACGGCCAGTCTTTGGCATCGTCCCTGACGGAATTCACGGTGGATGACATCGAAAACGATGAAATTGCGCGCTATAGCGTTGCAACCATTTCTGCGGCTACAACAGGCGCAGAGGCCATCACAGTACAATTTCCAAAATCACTGGGCGAGGTTGTGGTGCGCCAAGAAGGTGTGGAAAACCCTCTGACCCAGCTTTTGGCTGCGGGCACGGTATCTGATCCAATTATGAACGCAGGTCTAGGCGCGGCAAAATCTGGATGGGGTACATTTGTTGAATATATTCCAGTTGGCTTTGATCACATCGTGCCCAAAGGATTGGACCATATCCTGTTTGTGTTGGGCATCTTCTTCCTTGGGGCAGGGTGGCGCGCCCTGATTTGGCAGATTTCGGCCTTTACCTTGGCGCATACCGTGACGCTTGCGCTGGGGGCGTTGGAAATTGTTGTGATTTCTGGGTCAATCGTTGAACCTTTGATTGCCGCATCGATTGTCTTTGTGGCGGTAGAAAACCTGATGACAACATCGCTGAACAAATGGCGGCCTGCGATCATTTTTGGGTTCGGCCTGTTGCATGGGCTTGGCTTTGCCTCGGTCCTTGGGGATTTTGGTTTGCCAGAGGGGCAATTCATCCCCGCGCTGATCGGGTTCAACATTGGGGTTGAGGTTGGGCAGTTGACCGTTGTGGCGGTTGCCGCAATTTTGCTGACCCTGCCATTCGGGCGATTTGATTGGTATCGCCGCGCAATCGCAATGCCTGCGTCCATATTCATCGCCTTGGTCGGTGCATATTGGTTCATCGAACGCGTTTTCCTGTAAAATAGGCTGGAAAAAGCAGAGTAGGGGGTTGTCAAACCA
>CAXACF010000563.1:0-1659 GCA_963967125.1 uncultured Rhodobacterales bacterium
GATTATGGTAACTGGGGCGATTTGGGAGAAAGTTGTTTTTGGGCAATATCTTCTCGCGCCAGCATTCTTCTGGGAAGATGTCGTAAGCTTTTTCGTTATTGCGCTGCATTTGGCTTACGTTTGGGCATTGTTCGCAAATTACCTTTCAGAGCAACAACTTATGCTGCTCGCGCTGACTGCGTATGCGGTTTATTTAGTCAATGCAGCACAGTTTGTTTGGAAGCTTAGAGTCGCTCGATTGCAAACAGTTATGGAGGCTGAATATGCCTAACGATTTATCTCCATCTGCCTGTAGTGCTGCCCCCATACTGAAAGAGCGTGGACAGCATGAAGTTTTCTGCGGGTTAACTTCCATCATCTGGTTACATCGCAAAATGCAGGATGCGTTTTTCCTAGTGGTTGGATCACGTACATGTGCCCATCTGTTGCAAAGTGCGGCGGGGGTCATGATCTTTGCTGAACCCCGTTTTGCAACCGCCATTTTGGAAGAAACGGACTTGGCTGGTATGGCAGACGCTCATCAAGAATTAGAGCGAGTCGTTTCAGATTTATTGTCAAGACGGCCTGACATAAAGCGTTTGTTCCTTGTAGGGTCCTGTCCGTCCGAGGTCATTAAAATAGACCTTGCTACAATGGCAAAAAAACTTTCAAAAAAATATCATCCAGCTGTGAATGTGGTGAATTTTTCGGGTTCTGGCATCGAAACAACCTTCACTCAAGGCGAAGATGCATGTTTGGAAGCAGTGATTCGCGATCTTCCAAATGACGACAAAACGCAACTCGCCGTGCTAGGTGCATTGCCAGATGTCGTGCAGGATCAGATGCTGCGTCTCTTAACCGATATGGGTATCGAAGATGTGCTTGTCCTTCCGCAACAGACCGCGGGTTCGCCTGCGGGGGTCGGAAAGAATACACATTTTATTTGCGCCCAACCATTCTTGGGTGCTGCTTACGATGAAATGGTACGCCGTGGCGCAAATGCAATCCACGCCCCATTTCCATTTGGCGCAAATGGAACGACTGATTGGTTGGCGGCGATCGCAAAACGCTTTGGTGTAGAGCAGGGCAAATTTGACGCGGTGACAGCGGGGCCAAAGGCACGGGCAGAGCGTGCGATTGCGAAGGTTTCAGAAACGCTAACAGGCCGCAGTATTTTCTTTTTTCCTGATAGCCAACTTGAAGTGCCGCTGGCGCGCTTTCTGAGCGACGAATGTGGAATGAATCTCACCGAAGTGGGAAGCCCATACATTCACCGCGCGCTTGTTGGTGAAGATCTGAAATTGATTGAACACAATGCTGTGATTTCAGAAGGCCAAGACGTTGAAAAGCAGCTTGACCGCGTGACTGCGTGTAATCCTGATTTGACGGTATGCGGGTTAGGTTTGGCAAATCCGCTAGAGGCGCAAGGTTTTTCAACCAAATGGGCGATCGAGTTGGTGTTTAGTCCAATCCATTTTTACGAACAGGCTGCGGATCTTGCTGGATTGTTTGCGCGTCCAATTGTGCGCTCTGATCTTTTAAAAGTTGGGGGTGCGATATGAAGTTGTCAGTTTGGACATACGAAGGCCCGCCCCACGTAGGTGCCATCCGTGTCGCGACAGGCATGAAGAAAGTGCATTTGGTTCTGCACGCACCGCAGGGTGATACATATGCCGATCT
>CAXACF010000564.1:0-1658 GCA_963967125.1 uncultured Rhodobacterales bacterium
ACGGCGACCACCGAGATCTACACTCTTTCCCTACACGACGCTCTCCGATCTCGCGACAGCAGGTGCACGATGGGAAATTATGGTTGGGCAATTCTATTTTTCGCCATTTTATGCGCCATATTTTATGATGTGCTTTATAACGGAGCGCAGAATTTTCACTTTCTCCTCGTCAAAGGCGATGGGTTGATCGAATACTTGGCCTTTTGGCGATAATTTTCCACGATTTGTATATTCCCTCCTTTTCGCTTGACAAATTTGGCTCAATGTTGATGTTAGCGCTAACTTTATCGCTAACAAAAATCAAAGGGATGAACTATGGCTGTCAAAGTTGCCATCAATGGATTTGGGCGCATCGGGCGCAATGTATTGCGTGCCATCGTTGAATCGGGGCGCACCGATATCGAGGTTGTGGCGATCAACGATTTGGGACCTGTCGAAACAAACGCGCATCTTTTGCGCTTTGACAGTGTGCATGGACGCTTTCCCGCAAAGGTTACAACAACCGACAGCACCATTAATGTAGGCCGTGGGCCTATTGATGTCACCGCAATTCGCAATCCTGCCGAACTCCCTTGGGATGGTGTGGATGTGGTTTTGGAATGCACAGGCATTTTCACAGATCGGGATAAGGCCGCGGTTCATTTGGAAAACGGTGCGCGTCGTGTTTTGGTTTCAGCCCCGTCAAAGGGTGCGGACAACACAATCGTATATGGTGTGAACCATGACACACTGACGTCGGAACAGATCATCGTGTCAAACGCATCGTGCACCACAAACTGCCTATCCCCTGTGGCCAAGGCATTGAACGATGCCATTGGTATCACACGTGGATTTATGACCACAATCCACAGCTATACAGGCGATCAACCCACGCTGGATACAATGCACAAGGATCTCTACCGCGCGCGCGCCGCCGCGATGAGCATGATCCCAACATCCACTGGTGCCGCCAAGGCGGTTGGATTGGTTTTGCCAGAGCTGAATGGCAAATTGGACGGTGTGGCCATTCGTGTACCAACCCCAAACGTATCCTGTGTTGACCTAACGTTTGAGGCAGCGCGCGATACAACGATTGAGGAAATCAACGCGGCCGTTAAATCCGCATCAGAAGGCGCCATGAAGGGCGTTTTGGGCTACACCGACGATCCACTTGTTTCCATGGATTTCAACCATGATCCACATTCGTCCGTTTTTGCCAGCGAACAAACTAAGGTGATGGATGGCAATATGGTGCGCATCCTGACGTGGTATGACAACGAATGGGGATTTTCCAACCGCATGGCCGATACGGCCGTTGCGATGGGTAAATTGATTTAAGGATGTTTGGGGCGCCTTAGCGCCCCTTCCAAACAGGATCACGTTTTTCTGCGAACGCGCGTGCGCCTTCTAATTGATCCTCAGATGTATATAGCTTTTCCACAGTTTCAAACTGCGATTTGGTGATTTTATTCATCGCATCTTGGAACTTCATATCCTCGGCCTCGCGCACGATTTCCTTGATCGCGGCATAAACCAAGGGCGGGCCCGACGCCAAAAGCTCGGCCAATTTGCGCGCCTCTGCCATCAGATCAGAGGCGGGATAGATGTGGTTGATAATCCCCCACCCCTTGGCCTCTTCTGCATCAAACCAGCGCCCTGTGAGCAATAGTTCCATCGCG
>CAXACF010000565.1:0-1654 GCA_963967125.1 uncultured Rhodobacterales bacterium
AAGCGCAAGATGGTCTTGTGTAACGTGAAAGGAATTTCCGATGACCAAAGTAGAAGATATGACAAAAGTATTTAAAGACATGATGGGTTCATTCCCAGTGGATATGAGCGCATTTGATGACGCATTTAAAAACACAGCATCAATGAACGAAAAGTTTGCAAACGTTGCAGTTGAAGCAGCAGAAAAATCTGCGGAAATTTCAACAAAATGGACAAAAGATACATTGGCGAAAATCGCAGACGTTTCAAAAGCGAAAGCGGACCCAGCCGATTATGCCAAAGCGGCAGCTGATTTCGCCACAGCACAGGCAGAAGTCGCAGCAGAGAACATGGCAGCATTTGCAGAAGTTGCTAAGAAAGTTCAAATGGACACAGTTGAATTGCTAATGTCGACTGGCAAAAATATGTCAGAAGAAGCGACAGCAGCAGTCAAAAAAGCAACTGCTGACGTAACTGCGGCAACACGCAAGGCGACAGCAGCAGCGAAATAATTCGCTACCATTTACGATTATTGAAAGGGTGCGCGTGATCGCACCCTTTCTTTTTTTGCTGCAATCGCTAATCTATGCTGCAACGCTGCATTTTTAGGGAGAATCGTTGTGGCAAACGCAAAAGAAAAACTACTGATCAAACGGTATGCGAGCCGCCGTCTCTATAACACGGAAACCAGCGATTACGTCACGCTAGAGGATATTTCAGGGTTCATTCGCGATGGCCGCGATGTCCAAATCATGGATTTGAAATCTGGTGATGATCTGACGCGTCAGTATTTGTTGCAAATCATCGCAGAACACGAAAGCCGCGGTGAAAATGTTCTACCCGTTGATGTTTTGACCGATCTCGTCAGAAGCTACACCAATCAGGCTGCATCTGTTGTTCCGCAATTCCTTTCGATGTCATTTGAAATGCTGCGCGACGGACAGAACAAGATGATGGAAAATATGGGTATGAATTCCATGAATACGATGCCCGGTTTCGAAGCGATGAAGGCCCAACAAGAGGCATTTATGAAAGCTTTTGGATGGCCATCCGCGGAACAAACGCCATCTGAGCCCGCAAAAAACGCAGGCGGTAGTGACGATTTGGATGCGATCAAGGCACAGCTGAGCGCACTTCAAGATCAACTCTCAAAGATGAGCAAATAGGGGCTGGCCTATTCCCGCAGTTTTTGATCAGACCACTTATTACCTTGGTGGGTGTCAGTGCGGAAACATCCGTTATTCGATTTTGGCGGATCCGATTGTGGCCTATTGTTGTCACTGCACAGATTGTCAGGCCCAAAGCAGTAGTGCGTTTGGCATTTCTGTTTGGTTTCCTACGTCGCAATTTTCGATCATACAAGGCAGGCTGGCCCAGTACACGTTCACGCTTGATAGTGGTGATGAAAAGCTCTGCGCTTTCTGTCCCGATTGCGGTTCACGCATCTATCACACGGGTACCGATGAGAGTGATATTTTAAGCATCAAAGGTGGTTCGCTGGATGTGATACATCGCATCAATCCTGTTGGACATATATGGACACACAGCGCGCTTGAATGGATCAAACATGAAAATTTGCAGGGGTTCATTTACACCCATCAACCCGACAGTTTTGATGATATGATTGCGAAATTTGAACCACCAGTGTTGGATTAAATTCCGAAGCGATCACGCAA
>CAXACF010000566.1:0-1650 GCA_963967125.1 uncultured Rhodobacterales bacterium
GATGGGCAAGAGATTGATTTATTTTCAAAATCAGGCACAGGTGTTGCGCATTGTCCCTGTTCTAACTGCCGACTTGGATCGGGTATTGCACCCATACGCACCATGCGTGATCAGGGCGTAAAAGTGGGTCTGGGCGTCGATGGATCGGCCAGTAATGATGTCGCGAACCTAATGGATGAAGCGCGTCAAACCATGTTGTTACAACGAGTGCAAAATGGCGCGGATGCGATGAGTGCGCGCGAGGCATTGGAAATCGCAACGCGCGGCGGCGCGGATGTTTTGGGCCGTCCTGAATGTGGGCGCATAGCGGTGGGCAAGCGAGCTGATATCGCAATGTGGGATATCAATGGTGTCGAAAGCGCAGGAAGTTGGGATCCCGCCGCATTGGTAATTGCGGGCCCCAATAAGGTGCGTCACCTGTTCGTTGAGGGGCGGCAGATTGTGCGTGATTGGCATATGGCGACACTGGATCTGCCAAAACTGATCGAAACGCAGAACAAGCTCGCTTTGAAATTGGCGGGCTAGGCGCCTCTAAACCTTTTGTCCTGCGACATAGGTTGCGGCAATTGCGCGATCATCGCCCATCATGATCGTGGGGAATATTTCCTCCCAAACATCCTCGGCGCGTGCGCTGCGCTGCGCAATTTCGGGTGTTGAGGCCAAATTCAACACCACCATATCCGCGGCCATGCCGGGCGCGATATTGCCAATCTGATGGTCCAAATGCAGGGCACGTGCTGATCCGCAGGTTGCCAACCACAACAGCTGCGCAGGATGCAGCGCCACACCACGCAATTGCGCGATTTCATAGGCCGCGGCCATCGTGCGCAGCATGGAAAAGCTTGATCCGCCCCCTGTGTCGGTGGCAAGACCCACATTAATCCCATGCGCCATCATACCCGCCGTGCTAAAGAGGCCAGAGCCGATAAAGGTGTTTGAGGTGGGGCAATGCACAGCAGATGCGCCAACCTCGGCCAATCGGTCCATTTCGCGCGGCTCTAGGTGGATCGCATGCCCATAAAGCCCGCGTTCCCCCAACAGGCCAAAAGTTTCATATGTGTCCAGATAATCACGCGCGTTCGGGAATAATTCGCGCACCCAAGCGATCTCATCAGTTTGTTCTGATATGTGTGTTTGCATCAAACACTCTGGATGTTCCGCCCAAAGCGCCCCAAGGGCCTCTAATTGTTCGGGCGTGGATGTGGGGGAAAACCGCGGCGTGATCGCATAGTGCGCGCGTCCCTGACCCTGCCAGCGTTCGATCAAGGCTTTGCTGTCATCATAGGCGGATTTGGCAGTGTCGCGCAGACCACCGGGCGCGTTGCGATCCATACAGGTTTTTCCCGCAACAACGCACATGCTACGATCCGCAGCTGCTGTGAAAAATGCCTCGACGCTTTCGGGGTGAATTGTGCAATAGCTGGCCATGCTTGTCGTGCCATTTCGCAGGGCGAAGTCAACATAACGCGTGGCAATTTCCGTGGCATAGTCGGGATCGCCAAACCGCATTTCTTCGGGAAAGGTATAAGTGTTTAACCAATCAATCAGGCGTTTGCCCCAGCTTGCGATAATGGCGGTTTGTGGGTAATGGACATGGGCATCAACAAACCCCGCCATTATCACATGATCGCCGTGATCGATGCGTTCAGC
>CAXACF010000567.1:0-1644 GCA_963967125.1 uncultured Rhodobacterales bacterium
GACATTCGGCAACAAATGTATCTGTTTCCGATGGCAGGATGCCCGCCTTTTGCGATTCTTCCCCAGTATTCACCTGAAGGAAAATATCGGGGGATGCGCCCCGATCTTGGGCCAATCGCGCCAAGGTGGTGGCCAATTTCGGACGGTCCACGGAATGAATCGTACCAAACAATTCAACGGCCTGTCGTGCCTTATTCGTTTGTAATGGGCCAATCAGGTGTAAATCCAATTCCCCAAAACTCTGTTGGAAATCCGGCCATTTACCCAGTGCCTCTTGCACACGATTTTCGCCAAATGTTGTATGCCCTGTTTCCAATACTGCCTGAACACGTGCGTTTGGCTGAACCTTGGATACTGCGATTAACGAAATATCATCTGGGTTCCGCCCCGCCTCGGTTGCGGCCTTGTGGATACGGGTTTTGATTTCTTGGATCGACATAGCGCACTCCCTCTTTTTTTGTGATGTAGGGGGAAGCGACAAAAGTTTCAATCAAAAGAAAAAGGGCGACCCAAATGGATCGCCCTTCGATAAAGCTTCTAATTCTCACATCAGAATGAGAAGTTGATACCCATTGCTTAGTAATCTGCGCCATCAGCCGAATTGTTTGAGAGGAACGCTGTTGCGCCGCCCAAGTCATATGTAGCGATCATTTTTGCAACATCTTCGTCGTTTGTTCAAAATGATGCTGTCAAATACATGCGATCAGGATTCTGCGATCTATAACAAAGACGTTTAAACTTACAACAAATTGCGCATTATTGTTCAACTTTTAAGCACTGTGCTGTGAACCATTAGCCGTGAATGCATTTTCATAGATATCGGGACCATACTGCTATTTCACTACATGTATCGGTATGACTTGCGCAGTCTAGCTGCACCTGCTAGCTTAAGTTGTTTTTGAAGTTCGTTTCGGGAACTCAAGTTTCTGTAAATGGTAATGGAAATTTCGCAAAATACGTCAACATAGTTACGCTCCGCATATATGTGCATCACTCTTAGTTATCGAAGGCTGGCATCACCTTCGCAACACAACCTGAGAACATATGTTTGCATTGTGGTATTTTCTGATTATTCGGTCAGAGAGCTGTATGGATCTGACTATTGCTAATCGCTAACGTTTTCGTATTAAAAGTGAGCAAGTGGAAGATCGCTAAATAAACCACTTGCTCTCCACCATCACAACTTCTGTGAAGTTGGCTCTGGTGTAACCATTGTGTTCACTGGCTCTGTTGTTGGCGCTGAACACGCTGCAACTGTTAGAGCAAGAACCAAACCTACGACTACTTTTTTCATAGTATGTCCTTTCATCTCTTTGAGATTAAATATTGCTTTACGCAAAAGAGCGGCACCATAGTAGCGCCGCTCTCAGTATCATGCGCTAATCAAGTGATTAGAATGAGAAGTTGATACCCATTGCTTGGTAATCTGCGCCAGAAGCTGATTTGTTTGAGAAGAACGCTGTTGCGCCGCCCAAGTCATACTCAGCAATCATTTTTGTCACATCTTCTTCGTTTGTTGAGAATGATGCGGACAATGGGCCTGCTGCATATGAGACTTTCAGGTCGTAATCTTCGCCTAGGTCTGCGCCTTTGTCACCAGCGGCGGTGTATGAGATTGTGATCGCATCCATCGCATATGTTACG
>CAXACF010000568.1:0-1642 GCA_963967125.1 uncultured Rhodobacterales bacterium
CAAATTATGCCAAGTGGCAGTAGCATCCGCGTGAAACACAGGCTTGTTTAAGTTCCACGCCAATCGATAGATTGGCAAGCACCAATCGCCCTCTAGAAGGCGTTTTCTGCGCCACCCGAGGTCGGTGAACCGTAAAATGGTAATGGAAGAATGAGACTGGGGCACCCAGACCCCAATCAATTTTTCTGAATAAAATCTACCAATTGCTGGGTTGATCCGTCTTTGCCGCTTGCATCCGCATCCCCCGCCAAAATGGGTTCCAGCGCAGTTGCCAATTCCTTGCCCAACTCAACGCCCCATTGATCATAGCTGTTGATGCCCAAAATCACGCCTTCGACAAACACACGGTGTTCGTATAGTGCCACAATCTGTCCCAACACCTCGGGGGTAAGTTGGGGATAAACCAATGTTGTCGATGGGCGGTTGCCACTGAACACGCGATGGTGCGCCTGACGTTCCAATTCATCCCCGCTAAATCCCTTGGCCGCCATCATATCACGGGCAACGTCCAGGCAGCGTCCTGTCATCAATGCCTCGGACTGGGCCAAACAATTTGCGGCCAAAAGGGTGTGATGATGTTGCAAATCCGTTTCATGACCGCGCGCGGCAATCATAAATTCACACGGGATCACGCGCGTGCCCTGATGGATCAGCTGATAAAACGCATGCTGCCCATTGGTGCCGGGTTCCCCCCAAACGATGGGCCCCGAATGATAGGGCAAGGTCGTGCCATCCATGGCCACGCCCTTACCATTGCTTTCCATTTCAAGCTGTTGAAAATACGCAGGTAATCGCGATAACCGCTGATCATAGGGCAGCACCGCGCGGGTTGCATAATCACACACTTGGTTATGCCAAATCCCAACAAGTGCCAATAAAACAGGCAGGTTTTCATGGAACTCTGCATCACAAAAATGCCGATCCATCGATTGCGCACCGCGCAAGAACGCATGGAATGCATCGCGTCCAATTGCGATCATCAGGGACAAACCAATCGGTCCCCACATGGAATACCGTCCCCCGACCCAATCAGCAAAGCCAAAGACGCGCGAGGGATCAATGCCAAATTCGCTGGTTTTATCGGCCGCCGTCGATAGGGCCGCAAATTGCGCCGCAGGTGCCTCCACACGTTCGGACATCCACGCCCGCGCCGTGCGCGCATTGGTCATGGTTTCAATGGTTGTGAACGTTTTTGAGGCCACAATGACCAATGTCGTTTCAGGGTTTAAATCACGTAAAACATCACTGATGTGTGCCCCATCGACATTGGATACAAAATGGCACTTTGGTCCATCGTGATAGGGGGCAAGAGCCAGTGTCGCCATAGCAGGGCCCAGATCCGATCCCCCAATGCCGATATTGACGACATCGGTAATACGTCCCCCCTGCCCGGCAAAATCACCACTGCGCACCGCCTCGGCAAAATCGCCCATCAGGCTCAGGGTTTGCAGCACCTCTGGCATGACATCTTGTCCATCCACGTGAACCGCATCGCCATCTAAATTCCGCAAAGCCGTGTGCAACACCGCGCGCCCCTCGGTATCATTGATTTTCGCACCATGAAACATGGCATCACGTTTTTGCGCAACACCGCGATCGCGGGCCAAATCCAACAGGGCCGCCCGCGCCGTTTCATAGAGCG
>CAXACF010000569.1:0-1642 GCA_963967125.1 uncultured Rhodobacterales bacterium
AAATCGGATCACGCCAGCAAGTGTTTGAAAATCCACAACATCCCTACACACAGGCGTTGATGAAAGCAGTTCCAATTGCCGATCCAACAAACCGAAAATCTGAACGTGACTTGAATTTCAAACCAATTCCGTCTCCTATCCATAAAACTGGATACGTTCCCGACCCTTCTGTTTATGACGAGGTTGATCCGGGGCATTTGGTTTTAACAACGGATAGCGGATATTAATATGGCCACAAAACTTACGCCAATCGAGATTTTGGAAAAATTGGTCGCGTTCCCGACCGTCAGTCGCGACACCAATCTGCCCCTTGTTGATTGGGTCGATGCGTATTTGAACAGTCATGGCATCGACTGCCACCGCTATTATCATGAAAGCGGGGAAAAGGCCGCGATCATGGCACATGTCGGCCCTGAAATCGACGGGGGCATTGTTTTGTCAGGTCACACCGATGTTGTCCCGACAGAAGGCCAACCCTGGACCACCGACCCCTACACATTAGTAGAAAAGGACGGGCTGCTTTATGGGCGTGGCAGTTGTGACATGAAGGGGTTTGATGCCCTTTCAATCTGGGCCATGGTCGAGGGCAAAACGCGCCCATTGACCCGCCCGCTTCAATTGGCTCTCAGCTTTGATGAAGAGGTCGGATGCACAGGTGCACCGCCCATGATAGCGCGGATGCAGGAAATTTTTCCCAAGGCGGAATTGGCAATCATCGGCGAACCTTCAATGATGAAGGTTGTGACCAGTCATAAAGGCAGCCAAGTGCATCGCACGCATATAACAGGATACGAGGTGCACAGTTCAAACCCGACCCTCGGCGTCAGCGCCATTTTGGAAGCGGGTCGTTTGATCAGCTGGGCCAATCAAGTGAACGAAGAAAACGCGAAAAAAACACCAACGGCAACCGCGTCCCTATTTGAACCGCCATGGACCACCGCGCATATTGGTACCATCCATGGTGGCACCGCACAAAACATCATGGCCAAGGATTGTGTGTTTGGCATCGATTTCCGTGTTGTTCCGGGCGAAGATGGCCGCGATTGGGAAACGAAGTACCTCGACGAAGTTCGCCGTATCGAGGCCGCCATGCGGGCCGTGCGTCCTGAAACCTCGATCAAGATTGAAACGCGCGCCTCTGTCCCCGGTCTGCGCCCCGAAGAAAATGGCGCAGCCGAAACATTGGCGCGGTCTCTGACGGGCGACAATGGCACACATGTGGTCAGTTATGGCACCGAAGCGGGTCAGTTTCAGGAGGCAGGTTATTCCGCTTTTATCTGTGGCCCAGGCGATATTGCACAGGCGCATCAGGCAGATGAATTCATAAGTATCGCGCAGATGAATGAGGGGCAAAAATTCATGGAACGTCTGTTAGATCGCATGGTGTAATGCTGCAGGCGGGGTGGATCATTCGCGATCTAAATGATCCTGATGATCGCCCTGCGTTGCGTGATTTTTATGGCCGTGCTCAGGATTATATCATTCTGGAAACGGGGCTTGCCCCCTCGGATGGCACGATTGACGAACTGTTCCAAAATGCACCTCCTGGGGGCGATCCTGCGGAGTGCATTCGGCTTGGACTATTTGATGATCGGGGTGTGATTCAAGGGGTGTGTGAACAAAGTTTTGGATACCCCAACCC
>CAXACF010000570.1:0-1639 GCA_963967125.1 uncultured Rhodobacterales bacterium
CCTTCGGATCCGACTAGCAAGTGGCCGATGTGGGGTGTATCGCCCAACAGGGCATCAATGTTGTACCCGCCCACGCGCCGCTGCACCTTGGGGAAACGGGTGGTGATTTCATCCTGTTCCTGCAGGGCAAGCGCACGCATATCCGCATCCAATGTTTGCGTTGTGTCGGCATATTCAAACCGCCGAGTTGTCCCATCCACGGTCATCGCGGTCAGGGCGCGGACATTGTCCTGCATCTTGCCATATCGGATTGAACGTGACCCACAGGAATTGTTCGCGGCCATCCCTCCAAGTGTCGCGCGAGATGCGGTTGAAACATCAACAGGATACCACCATCCATCAGATTTTAATTGGCGATTTAGATTGTCCAAAACCAATCCGGGTTGCACAGTGGCCGTTCCAGAATCCGCGTCATAATCCAGGATTTTGTTCAAATGTTTCGTGAAATCAATGACCAAGGCATCATTCACCGTTTGCCCTGATTGCGATGTCCCCCCACCACGTGGCAAAAGTGAAATGCCCTCAGTCTTGGCAAAATCCAACGCGGCTTCCACATCCTGCCATGTTTTTGGGACCATAACCGCCTGCGGCATGATTTGATAGATCGAGGCATCCGTCGCATAGCGACCGCGATCAAAAGAGGAATTCAGAATGTCGCCTTCGATTTGTTTTTTCAAACGATCATAGTCTGCCATTTCACTTGACCTTTCCTGTCATCACATTCACCTTTGTAGGAGTGTAGTGCAACTTTTTTCGGTTAACAGTATGAGATCAGGACGTCACTTTCTTCAAATCCCCGGACCCACCAACACGCCCGAACGCATTTTGCGTGCTATGCATCGGTCGGTCATTGATCACCGTGGGCCTGAGTTCGCTGAACTGGGCCTAGGGTTATTGCGTGATTTGAAACCCGTTTTTCAAACAGAGGGTCGCGTTTTCATCTTTCCCGCCTCTGGTACAGGCGCGTGGGAGGCTGCCTTGGTCAATGTCCTTGAGCCGGGTGATCAAGTGTTGATGTATGAAACGGGTCAGTTTTCCACATTGTGGAAAAACATGGCGACCAAACTGGGGTATGATCCCATCTTTATCGCGGGCGACTGGCGACGCGGTGTTGATGCAAATTTGATTGCCGATGCTCTTGCCAAAGACACGGATCACAAGATTAAGGCAGTTTGCGTTGTTCATAACGACACGGCAACAGGCATTACATCCGATATCGGTGCCGTACGCGGCGCAATTGATGGTGCCGCGCATCCTGCGCTTTTGATGGTGGATACGATTTCATCCCTCGGCTCTATTGATTTTAAAACAGATGCATGGGGCGTTGATGTTGTCGTTGCTGGATCGCAAAAGGGATTGATGCTGCCCCCTGGTTTATCCTTCAATGCCATTTCAGAAAAAGCATGGGCCGCATGTCAGGCGGGTGGTGATCGCCGTTCCTATTGGGATTGGCGCGATATGATGACACCGAATGATGCGGGTTATTTTCCATATACGCCTGCCACAACCCTTCTTTATGGATTGCGAGAGGCCTTGGATATGTTGGCAGAAGAAGGGTTGGAGCAGGTATTTGCACGTCATGCCGGGCAGAAAAGTCCAAGAAATGGTTGTGCTTGTTAATAGATGTCAAGAGGCAGGA
>CAXACF010000571.1:0-1636 GCA_963967125.1 uncultured Rhodobacterales bacterium
GTTCCAAGACCTATATCAAAACCCTGAGATGGACATTGCGCTGCGCAATGGGGACCGCATTTTGGTTGAAACCGATACGCGCGACTTTACCGTCATGGGTGCAGCAGGTGCCCAAACGCGCCAAAATTTCCCAACACAAACAATTTCCGCGATCGAAGCGCTGGCAATGGTTGGCGGTCTCTCATCCGCCTCGGCGGATCCAACAGGGGTGTTTGTGTTCCGTAACGAGGCCGAAGCGATTGCCAATCTGGTCATGGGGCGCGACGATCTACAGGGCGCGCAACGCATGGTTTACGTATTGGACCTAACGCAGCCAAACGGCATGTTCCAAGCTCGTGATTTTGTCATTCGTGATCAGGACACGGTGTATGTGACCGAGGCACCTTTCACACAGTGGAACAAAACAATCGCTGCCATGACAGGGTCGCTTGGATCGGCACAGACATTAGCGAACCAAGCAACCTCGCTTTCAGGGAACTAGGATCAACATGCGCGACGCAGCGCTTGGTAAAACACGCGCCTTTAACGGCGGCTTTTTTACACAACGCCGCCTACGCCGCATTTTGGAATTGGCGGGGCATCCAGTATCCGTTGGATGGCCCAAGTCAGATGATCATGTGGCAATCTGGGGCAATTCACCCACAGCGCACCGTGGCCTGCGCATGGTCGAAAAAACGGGGGCTAAACCCCTGTTTGTTGAGGATGCGTTTTTACGTTCCCTCTTTCCCGCGCGTGTAAAAGACGAAGCGCCTGCTGGGTTGCTTATCGATCGTGTGGCGAACCATTTTGATCCCACTCAAATCAGCGATCTGGAACAAATATTGAAATCTGATCCGCTGGACAATGGACATGATCTGCAACGGGCCCGTGATGCAATTGCAAGGATCGGTGCCGCAAAGCTTAGCAAATATTGCGCCTATCAGGACGATCCCAAAAAACCACGCGGGGCCTATATTTTGATTTTGGATCAAACCCGTGATGATGCCGCGGTGCGTGCCAGCGGTGGCAATGATGTCCTATTTTCCGAAATGCTTTATTATGCACAGGAAAATCATCCCGGCCATCGTATCGTTATCAAAACACATCCCGAAACCAACGCGGGCAAGCGAACGGGGTATTTTACCGATGCCCATTGTACATCCCCCTATATCACGCTTTATGATGGTCCCGCATCTGCATGGGAGATGTTGGAAAACGCCGTTGCCGTTTATACCGTTTCTTCTACCATGGGGTTTGAGGCGATCCTTGCAGGGCATAAACCCCATGTATTTGGCAAACCGTTTTATGCAGGCTGGGGATTAACACAGGATTATTTTCCAATTGATCGCCGACAACGGACGCTAACACGCGCGCAATTGTTTGTCGGAGCCATGATTCAGTATCCCAAATGGTATGCCATCACAGATGCACTGTGCCCCCTTGAAACGGTGCTGGATGCGTTAGAGGCGAAATCACGCGCCTATCAACAGGACGTAAGTGGATGGAATGCCCACAACAGACGCCTTTGGAAACGTGCCCATTTCAAGCGGATCTTCGGCGTCTATGGCGGTATCACATATAATGGCGATGATCCAAAACGACCCACAATGACATGGGGGGCGAAAAGCGCGACCAAAACAGATTTCCGTGTTGAGGA
>CAXACF010000572.1:0-1633 GCA_963967125.1 uncultured Rhodobacterales bacterium
GCGCAGCTATGCAGATGCGCGTTTAGATGGTCGTGCTGACGTCCAATTTTGTGACTATCGCGATGTGAAAGGTAAATTCGACAATATCGTTTCAATTGAAATGATCGAAGCGGTTGGCCAGCGTTACTGGCCCAGTTATTTTGGTGCGATCAAAGAAAACTTGGCCGAAGGCGGACGCGCATTGATTCAGGCGATCACCGTTCCTGATGATAGTTTTGACTATTACGCCAAGGGTTCGGATTACATCCGTCAGCACGTATTCCCAGGGGGATTGTTGCTATCGAGTGCGCATATTGCGCAACAGGCCAAGAACGTTGGTTTGACCGTAAAAGACAACTTTGAATTTGGCCAATCTTATGCGTTGACCTGTCGAACATGGTCCGAACGTTTGGCGGCCAAAACCGACAAAATTAAAAGTCTGGGGTATGACGATCCATTCTTACGGCACTGGAAATTTTATCTGGATATCTGCGCCGCTGCATTTTCGGTGGGTCACACACAGGTTGTTCAAGTTGAATTGGCACATGCCGAGAGCGCTTGAATAAAACACTGATCACTCTACTTCACTGACAGACGACTTTGTAGCCACAGTCAAATCGGAGTATCGTAACGATGAAATTTCTTACGATTTTATTGGTGATTTTGCTTGCCGCGATTGGTGTGAAATCGCGCTTTTTCAGCTTTTCTTCGCAATCACCTAAGGATTATTCGAAAACTGGCCCACTATTTGTTTTGGATAAACATTTGAATGGTCCCATCTTGTCCGAAGGCCTGATTTATGGTCCTGACGGTAAGGTGGGCGTGACTTTTGTCGCAAACATGATGGGGACGTGGGACGGCGATAGCGGAACCCTTTCAGAAAGTTTTTCGTATTCAAATGGGAAAACCCAAGAACGAAAATGGTTTTTGAAAAAGGGCCCGGGTAACACCTTTACCGCAACTGCAGATGACATTATTGGAACCGCGCAGGGTGAAGTTTCGGGATCTTCAATTCAGTTGAAATATCGCATTGTCCTGCCCAAGGAATCTGGTGGGCATACATTGGATGTCACGGATTGGTTATACTTGGCCGAAAATGGGGCGATTTTGAACAGATCCGAAATGCGCAAATTTGGGATAAAAGTTGCCGAATTGGTCGCGACTATGCGTCCTGATCAGTCTGCCGTATCTCAGTTAGCGCCAATGATGAACGGCGCTGCCGACCAAGAAAGTGCACCGCTGAATTAATCGGGTTTGTAAGCCTGCGGGAAACATCCTATGGATATGCGGATAGTGTATCTGGGACAACGCGTATGGATTATATCAAACTTGCCTGCCTGAAATGCGGACAGGGGAACCGTGTTCCCAACGATAAGATTTATCAGGGCCCAAAGTGTGCCAGTTGTGGCGCAGGCTTGATGCCTTCTAAGGTGTCGGAATTGTCACCGAAGATTTTTGAAAAGGCAAAGAACCTTGATGACGCTTTGCTTGTCGTTGATTTTTGGGCGCCCTGGTGTGGGCCATGCAAAACCATGGCGCCAGAGTTTGAAAAGGCTGCATCAAAATTATCGGGCAAGGCGCGATTGGCCAAACTGAACACTGAGCAATATCAAACCGTCGCTACAAAATTGGGCATTCGCGGTATCCCGACGTT
>CAXACF010000573.1:0-1629 GCA_963967125.1 uncultured Rhodobacterales bacterium
CACAGGGCCGCTGATCACCTTTCCATCCAGAACGATGGCAAACGGGCTGCCGATGTTGTCGCGCGTGTAATCGCCAAATGCGCGCGCACCCGTTGGGTTAAAGCGGAAGTTCACCGCAGGACGGTTGTTTTGATCAAAGCTGGGCTGCGCATCCACCAATTCCTCGCCCGTAACAACGGGGGCAGAGACAAGCGTGTAATAGACACCTTCGTCATTCAACGACGGCAGCACCTCGTTTCCGGCACCTGCGGGGACATCGGGGTTGCCACCGCGTCCAACGACAGGCTGGAATGTCAACTGCGCGGTTGTGCCGATGATCTCTTTCAACTCGGCCGCTGATCCGATCCCTGGCACCTGGATCAGGATACGATCCGCGCCCTGACGTTGGATGGTGGGTTCACGTGTGCCCACCTCATCAATGCGGCGGCGAATGATTTCCAGCGCTTGACGCAATGTGCGCTCGGTGGTTGCGGCCTGTTCTGCGGCGCTTAGCGTAACCACGATTTCATCGCCCTCGGCACGCACATCCAAATCAGTGCTCATCGCGCCACCAAGCGAGGTCACGGGTTGTGACAGCCCACGTACCAACTGCAATGCGCGATCCATTCCAGCGGGTTCCGAGATTTTAACGCGCAACTCATCGGCTGCGCCTTTTTGCAAACGAATGGTGCCAACCGTGGCCCGTTCAGGGCGCAGCACGTCGCGCACATCCGGCCAAAGTGCTGTCATCCGCTGCGCATAAACATCGGCCACCTGCACCTCGGCCAACAGGTGCGCACCACCGCGCAAATCCAGACCCAAGTTCACCAAGCCAGAGGGCAAAAATGACGGCCAAAGCCCTGTTTTTTCACGATTTTCGGGGGTATCAAACCCCACCTCAATCGCCTTTTCAGCGTCATTAAACTGCTCCACCCGATCGTAAAATGCGTTGGGGAGTGCCAACACCAGACCCAAGGTCACAACGACCCAGATCACGACCTTTTTCCACAGATCGATAAAGAGCATATTTGCCGTCCTCAGTTCGTCAATTAATCGCTGGCAGGTTCAGTTTTTGAAACCACATCCGCAATCGTTGATTGCACAACGCGCACCTTGACACCTTCGGCCAATTCAAGGTCCAATTCGTTGTTTTCTTTGACCTTTGCAACCTTACCGATCAATCCACCTTGGGTCACAACAACATCGCCACGGCGCAGATTTTGCACCATCTTCTGATGCTCTTTGATCTTTTTCTGCTGGGGACGGATCATAAGGAAATACATGATCGCGAAAATCAGTATCAGCGGAATAAATTGTTCAATACCACCCATGTCGGTGCCATCCTTCTTTTTTATTTTGCGTTGGCGGAAACCTATGCGCTGGCCCCGGGGTTTGCAAGGTGGATTAACCGTTTAACGGGGCGGTTTTTCACGATCTGTATCACGTCGGTATAACGTCGGTGTGATGTCCGTGCGCGCCTCGCCCGTTTTTGGGGTACGGATGGCGCATGGCGTGCCCTTTTCGGACAGGAAGCCCCAATCCCCTCTCGAGCACAGTTTGCCGTTGACGATCCGAAATTTCGCATTCAACCTATAGGTGATTAAAACGAATGCGATTTTGTATGACCCATTTTTCAAATTATACAAACTT
>CAXACF010000574.1:0-1627 GCA_963967125.1 uncultured Rhodobacterales bacterium
CCTCAATCATTGCGAACCCTGCACCGGGACAGACACGCGCGCCTGCGGAAAACGGAATAAAGGCATCACGCAAGCAGGATTTTCCGTTTTCAGTATTATAGCGTTCTGGATCAAACGCATCGGGATCATCCCACAGACGTTCATGCCGATGTAAATGCCATGGGCTTAGCACCACTTGTGATCCTTTTGGCAATGTGCGATCGCGAAACGCCTCGGGGCATGTGGTTTCGCGCACCATCATTGGGACTGGAGGATATAGGCGCAACGCCTCGCGAAAAACACCTCGCAGCATGGGCATTTTCGACAGGCCCGCGATATCCAAATCATGCGTGCGCACCTCTTCTGCAAGGCGCGTCTGAACGTCCTGATTTTCCGCCAAAAGATACAGCGACCAAGCAAGCGCAGATGCGCTGGTTTCATGTCCGGCAAGGAAAAATATTGCCACCTGATCCACCATTTCGCGCCATTCAAAACAGCGCCCTGTTTCAGGATCAGGGGTTGTCATTATTTTTGTGGCCAGATCATCAGGCGCCGTTCCCGCGGCAATCTGATCGGCGCGCTGACGGGTCAATTCAGAAATCAAATTTCGAATACGCGCAGCCGAACGGCGCGTTGCACGACTGTGGAACCGTGGTATCCAACGGGGCAGCGGGATAAAGGCCGCAATGTTCAATATCGGCTGTGCCCGTTGATAGATGCGAAATTCCTGAAAAACTTCTGCGGCAATGTCATGGGTGATCGGAATGGAAAATAGCGTGCGGAAAATGACGTCTGCGGCGGCGTAACTGGCCAGTTCCTCAAACTCTTGCACACCCTCTTCTATCCGCTCTACGGCCGCATCGGCGGCGGCCCGCATGGATGGCATGACCTCGCGCAGACGCCCCCCTTCGAATGCGGGGTCAATGATGCGACGCTGCGCGCGCCACTGTTCGCCATTTGTTAAAAAAACACTGTCCCCCAATAGGGGCCGTAACCCTTCTGCGATGCGCGTGGATTTCGGAAAATCCGCAGGGCGCGTTTTCAAAACCGTTTTGATCAGATCTGGTTGGTTGACCATATAAGAGCGAAAAAAGGGCGTGCGAAATTCGGCCATCCACGCACGATACAGCCGCTGGGGTTGCGCCGATAATATGTCACGACGAAAGGCACGCATGTAATTCCACAGGCTGGTTTTGTCCTGACGCGCGGGGGGTTTAACAGGTGTCATTGCACACCCCCATATCGCGTGGTCTGTGTCACGATGCGCGAGGGTGATGGGGCACGATCCTGAAAGCGATCACGCAATGAACGTGGTCCTGCAGTGATCTGAAAGTAATCGTAAAACCCAGGTTGGTCAAAGGCGCACAGATACTGGAAATGTAGACGAAAAAACCGCCATCGCAGCACACGCCAACGGGCATCTGACAGGGTTTGGGTAAAGGCCGCAGAAAGGACCAAAGGCCCATTTTGCGTCCCATCCCCCTGCCCGCTGACCGCAACGGGATCACACAGCGCAAAGAAACATCCTTCCCCCGGGGCTGTCACATCGACACATGTTACCGTATTACTGATTCCCAGTTGCTTCAGGTCGGACCGCAGTTCTGTCCCCGCCGGCAGGAACGCAACCCTGGGTCCGACATGGCACAGG
>CAXACF010000575.1:0-1625 GCA_963967125.1 uncultured Rhodobacterales bacterium
TAGGCATCAAAACTGTCCAACTGCCGCAGTGACATATAGGCCCGTCCGACAAGGGGGCGGCCGCTTTGCGGATTAATTGGGGGGCTTAGGTTTTCGTGACTATCGTCAACCAAATAAAATTCCAATTCGGTTGCGGCTACAACCTGCCAACCGCGGGTGGCATAGCGGTCCAATACCCGTGCGAGTGCGTGACGGGGATCCCCCGCAAAAGGTGTGCGATCAACCTCATACGTCCACATGGGGACAAAGAATGTCGGCACGTCCAGCCAAGGCATTGGAACAGGCCCGCGGTCCGTTGGCAGAAGAATTCCGTCTGCATCCCCCGTTTCAAACACCAGTGGACTGTTTTTGATGTCAGACCCCCAAACGTCCAGGTTTAGGGCCGACAAGGGCAGTTTAATCGCCCCTTGATCAACAGTGTCATAATCAGAGATGGGTAGACGTTTTCCCCGCATCTGACCATTCAGGTCACATGTTGCAACCCTGAACGTCCGGAATTGGTTCAAATCCATGAGAGCCTCGTTCAATAATTTGATCAAATTATTTCACCACCCCAGTCTTTTGTCTAGTAGAGAGGTGAATTTTTTTATTTAGGTTAACGTATGATATTCATCCGCAGTTTGATCTTGCCACGATCCGAGGTGGGCAAATGGCGGTTCAATCGTTTATTAACAAGGCCATAGAGGCCAATTACGATCAGCGTCAGGACAATAAAATATCCCGCCAAAATCGGATAAGGGACAAAGGGATTGAATGTTTTATCCGCAAAATAGTTTGCATAATAAAGCGCATCACCGCGCTGACGTGTTGTGGGAAAGCCAGAAAAAAACACCAGCGTTGTCGCGTGAAACAAGAAGATAGCTTCGTTGGTATAGGCAGGCCAGGCCAGCCGTAACATCGTTGGCCACGTGATCCGTCGAAAACGTTTCCATCCCGTCAGGCCATATGCATCTGCGGCCTCAATATCGCCCTTGGGAATGGATTGAAGTGCGCCATAAAAAATTTCGCCTGTGTACGCAGATGTATTGAGAAACAGCACAACCAGCGCACCGATCCATGCCGAGGTGAAGGGGCTAAAAATCGGGAAACTTTGTTTCAGGGATAAGAATAGGAAATAGGCGAAGAAGAACTGGATAAAGAGTGGGGAGCCGCGAAAGATGAAGATCGTCCATTCAGCACTGCGTCGAAAGATTGGATTGGTGGACATCTTGCCAAGCGCAAGCAGTGTCGCAAAGAAAAATCCAGAAAGCAGAGCAAGCACACCAAAATAAATGTTCCAGATCATGCCTGATCCGATCAGTGTGAATTGGTGGCAGAGCGTGAATTCATTGCGCGGTAACAAACGTTCCCCAATTCCAATGGAACGCAGGCCATAATCCGCGATGATGTCCCAACAACTCATGCTTGGGCCCTTCGCTGGGCTTCGCCTGCGGCTGTCGCCTGTCCGTGTGTCAAACGTTTCATAAGTCGGTCTAATACGACTTCAGATACCTTTGTGAACATCAGGTAAAATACCAGCAGGGCCAGGAAATACCACATTCGCCAATCGGGGTGCGGGTAATCTGTAAAGCGTGCGGTTTTGGATCCACCCAATTCGCGCGCCCAATACACAATGTCCTCAACCC
>CAXACF010000576.1:0-1624 GCA_963967125.1 uncultured Rhodobacterales bacterium
GGTGTTGGCAGCGATCGTTTGGATGGTGGCGCGGGCCATGACATCGTATCAGGTGGAGAAAACAACGATTACATTTTTGGTGGTTTTGGGGACGATACCCTGAACGGGGATAACGGCGACGATTCCATCTTTGGCGAAATTGGTGAAGACTTGATTGACGGCGGCGTTGGAAGCGATTTCATTGATGGGGGCAATAACAATGACATCATCGGTGGATTTTCCGAGGCTGATATCCTTAAGGGTGCCAATGGCAACGACATCATGTTGGGTAACAATGGCGACGATAATCTAAAGGGTCAGTTTGGCAATGACATCCTTGTCGGCGGCGGCGGAAATGATGTTTTGGCAGGTGGTTCGGGTAATGACACACTGATGGGTGGCGGATATTACCTTGGCCTAGATGGGGATCAAAGTGCTGAGTTCATGGCGGCCCTTCAGGCGGCCAAGGCCGATCCTGCACTATTGGCGCAATATAATGCGCTGACCGTGAAATCCGATGCCGTCTTCATCAATTCCGACTATTTCGCGAATGTCGATTTGACGCGTGCAGGGCTGGATCAGACTGATGGCGCGGATACGCTTTATGCGGGTGAAGGCGATGATGTTCTGCATATCGCCACGGATGATGTCGCTACTGGCGGGGGTGGTGAAGATGAATTTAACGTCCACATCAGTCAATTTGTGTCTGGTAAACCCGTTCCTCTGATCGCTGATTTTGAACTGACTGAGGATAAGATTGTCATCACGTATGATCCTGCAACGATGAGCAACACTACGATTACCTATACCCCAGTTGAAAACGGGTTGTTGGTAAATGTGGGCGGTGCTTCGGTCCTAAAGCTTGAGGGTAGCTATACCGAGGCACAAGTTTCCTCACGTGTCAGCATTGTTGAAGAAAACTCTACACTAGTAACAACCTAGAGCTTGCATTCAACGTTGATGCAAGTGAACCCAAACGTGCGGCGCAGACCTCTCCAAAGAGGTCTGCATTTTTTTGGCTAAGTTCCAAAACCAATTCACGGGTCGTTTCATTCCAGTTTAGAGCGGCACGTTTTTTGTTATCTTTCACCCATAGCATGGCGCCAATGCGCATCGCTTTGCCCAGAATTTCGGCCTGTTCGATTTGCGTGTCACTGAGCAATGGGAACAAATCGGAATAGGGCGATCCTTCGCGTTTGTTGCGATAGCGGTGTAACAGTGAAACGCCCAAAAACACACGTTCCCAATGTTTTAATCCACCCAGGTTTGAACGCGTCGCCGTTTCAAAACACAGATTTGCGCGAAAATCGGGATGGGCGCGCCAACTGACATCATGCAATAGGCAGGCGGCGCGGATGATGCGTTGGAAATCTTCTTCCGCATCGGCGAAGAGGGGAGTGACGAATTCGTACAAACGATCGCCAAACCCCGGAACGCGCGCGTCCTTTTCTTCGACAAACCGACAGGCCGCCAAAAGTGGATCGGCCGCGCGCATGTCATCGGGCATGACTTCATACAGCATGCCTTCGCGAATACCGTAACTGGAAATCGCGATGTCGGCGGGTTGGAATTCCTTTAAGAGGCAATGCAAAACCTCGGCCGCATAGGGAACCAGCGCCATCCGATTTTCTGAAACACCGCAGGC
>CAXACF010000577.1:0-1622 GCA_963967125.1 uncultured Rhodobacterales bacterium
TCGGCCAAACGGCGTGCAACCATTTTGCAACCTGGTGTGATCAACACCTCAACCGTTGTTGTTTCCACTGCTGACAATTGATCAACACGACGCAGGGATTTGTTTTCTTGCAGGCTAAGCAATTCGGTCATCTGCGTGCGCAGGATCACGCGATCCCCCTGCAAAAGCTCAAGCCCCTTAAGGTTGCGGCGCAACGACTCTCCTTTGCGCACCACATCAATCAGGCGCACGCCATCGCGTTTGAACAATTGAACGCTTGTCACCTCGCGACCGATCAGGTTGGATTCAGGTGGAATGACAGCCTCGGTAAAAAACTTCATACGCGACTTATCGGTCAATAAACTGGCAAGGCTATCGCGTTTTGGCAGCAGAAGAGGACCAAAGAAATAAAGATATATCGCCCCCCAAATAACGACGACCAAACCGATGGGGGTGACCTCAAAAATTGAAAACGGCTCTAACCCTTGAGTACGGGCGACACCGTCAACCAAGAGGTTTGTTGATGTTCCAATCAGGGTCAATGTCCCGCCCATAATGGCTGCATAGGACAGTGGGATCAAAAGGCGGCTGGCCTGAATGCCCATGGATTTTGCCAATTGAATGAACACAGGGATCATGACGACCACAACCGGTGTGTTGTTCACAAAGGCCGATCCCAAAACCACTATCAACAACAGCGCGACAAGCGCCTGATATGGATTGTTCTTGGCTGTCCTCTCTGCGGCTGCGATAAAACTTTCTAAGGCCCCCGTACGGACCAAGGCCCCCATAACAATAAACATACCCGCGATCGTCCAAGGCGCGGGGTTGGACAACACATCTAACGCCATATCATACGGCAACAGCCCCAGAACCAACATCAGGGCCACGCCCGAGATGGCGACAACCTCGGTTGGGAAAATCTCGGTGATGAACAGGACGAACATAGCCAAAACGATGCCAATGCTAACCCATGCTGCGATGTCAGAACTTATTTCAATCATGCATCCGTCTTTTTTGGTGAGACAAGCGCCATACCAATCAACATAAAACCAAGTGCTACAAATAGATAGATCGTTAGAGATTCATTTAATAAAACAACAGACCACGCCACCCCGAAAAGCGTGACAAAATAACTAACCTGTGCTGCGAATGTGGCCCCGACACGCGCAACCAACCACACATATCCCGCATAAACCAATGCATGCAAAACTGAAGAGGCCACCAGCGCAAGTTCAGGCGCGCCAATGCCATGCATCGGATTAATCCATTGCCCAGACCAAAGCGTAAGGGGCAGCACGACAATCATCCCAATCAGGGATGCCCCCCACAGCGTTTCAATTGCATTGTGGTGCAGCGTTCCAAATTTCGCGATATAATTCCCCTCAATCCCATAGAAAAACGGGGCGGCCAAAGCGACAGGTATGAACAAAACGGCCATTTTATCAGGCAGGCTCGCCTCGGGTAAAACAAGGATCACAACACCTGCCATGCCACTGATCAGCCCCAGAAATCGCCGCGTCGAAAACCGTTCATTTCCAATGGCAATCGCGATCGGGAAGGCAAACAAGGGCACCGCAGCAATACAAATGGCCAAGGCATATCCCGGCACATGGACAGCCGCAGAATAGGATGCATAATTC
>CAXACF010000578.1:0-1617 GCA_963967125.1 uncultured Rhodobacterales bacterium
CCCACCTGCTCACGAATGGCTGCGATTGCCTGTTCACGGTAGGCGCCCATGGTCCAATCGCCGCGAAAGCCAGCCAATTTGACAAAGTTTTCATAAAGGCGCGCACCGTTTGGGGTATGATGCACCTCTGGATGAAATTGCACGGCAAAAAAGTTGCGCGATGTATCGGCGGTAATGGCATAGGGCGCATTGGGTGATGTTCCGTAAACCTCAAACCCGGGTGCGATTTCACTGACGTGATCGCCATGGCTCATCCAGACTTGTTCTTCGCCTGCGGCAAACCAGCCGTCCAAAATATTCAGCGTTCCTTTGGGGGTGACATAGGCACGACCAAATTCCGCCGTTCCATGTCCACTTTCTACACGTCCGCCCAATTGGTGCATCATGACCTGTTGACCGTAACAAATGCCCAAAATCGGAACACCCATGTCAAACGCGGCCTCTGGTGCGCGGGGGCTTCCCTCACGTGTCACGCTATCAGGACCACCAGAAAAGATGATCGCTTTGGGCGCAAAGTCGGTCAAAAACGCATCAGTGACGTTTTGATAAGGGTGGATTTCGCAATAAACGTTCAGCTCGCGCAGACGCCGCGCAATCAGCTGTGTTACCTGACTTCCAAAGTCGATGATGAGGAGGCGGTCATGAGATATATTTTCCATGCTCACCCTGTAAATTGAGTGTTGTTGTTTCGCAAGTCTATTCCCCATCGCCAAATGCCGCAGC
This sequence comes from uncultured Rhodobacterales bacterium, assembly GCA_963967125.1. Classification (GTDB taxonomy): domain Bacteria; phylum Pseudomonadota; class Alphaproteobacteria; order Rhodobacterales; family Rhodobacteraceae; genus HIMB11. The sequence goes on from CAXACF010000578.1 coordinate 724, forward strand.
GCGACAATTATTTTGATATCAATGTCGCTTTCCCCCCTAGAGGGACGGAAAACACCCCTGTTGTTTTTCTTAGCCGCGCTAAATGATGCGCAACGAATTGTGTTTACCTTTGAAGAAGGGATTTGAAATGAGCGAGGCAAGAACAGCGCGTCGGGGTCGTGGTGGCGGTGGTGCCGCACGTCGGGCAGAGCGGACATCCGTAAAAATCGAAACGGCGAAATATATCGAACGAAATATCCCGAACTTTGAAATCCTGAATGAAGAGGCGTTGGAAATCATTGAAGCCAACGCAGAAACCATTTTGGAAGAGGTCGGCGTTAATTTCGTAAACAATCCTGCCGCGTTGGAACGTTGGAAAGAGGCGGGTGCAACCGTTGTGGGCGAACGTGTTCATATCCCGCGCGGCCTTGCGCGCAAATTATGTTCAACTGCGCCAAAAACATTTACGCAACATGCCCGCAATCCAGAGCGGTCTGTTGAAATCGGTGGTCGCAACTTGGTTTTGGCGCCTGTTTATGGTCCGCCCTTTGTGCGTGATCTGGAAGGCGGTCGCCGGTATGCGACCATGGATGATTTCCAAAAATTCGTGAAATTGGGTTATATGTCCAAATGGTTGCACCATTCTGGTGGAACCGTGTGCGAACCAACAGATGTCCCTGTGAACAAGAGTCACTTGGATATGTTGCTGGCGCATATGGAATTGTCGGACAAACCCTTTATGGGATCGGTGACCGAACCCAGCCGCGCCCAAGACAGTGTTGAGATGTGTGAAATCCTGTTTGGTAAGGATTTTGTTGAAAACAACACGGTTATGACATCCCTTATCAACATCAACTCTCCCATGACGTTTGATGATGTGATGATGGGCGCGATGGAGGTGTTTGCCGCGAAAAA
>CAXACF010000579.1:0-1616 GCA_963967125.1 uncultured Rhodobacterales bacterium
GCGACGATCTGCCATTGCAGGCCAATGATTAGGATCAATGCGATGACGCCATAGGCGCCTATGTGACTGTCCTTCATAATTTCAAGACGGCGCTCAATCGTCCAACCGCCCCAAAACCCATCCGCACAGTCGGCCAATCCATCCGCATGCATGGCCCCTGTGATGATCAATGATGTCATCACAACACAGCCTGCGCTGATGTTTGGTCCGAACTGCAAAATCAGGCACAAGATGCCAATCATGGCACTGGCGGTTCCAACAACGACGCCAACCAAGGGAAAGGCCCATCCCGCCGCGCCGCGATGGTCATAGGCACGTTCCTCCAGTTGAACGGGCAGGCGTGTCAGCAGACTGATGCAAATAAAAATATCGCGAATGATTGGGGAATGAATGAACGCGTGCATGTCGTCTTTGGTCTCCATCCTGTCAGTTTGGGACTTGAGCTTTCGGTGGACACAGGCAATAAGCCACCACCATCTAACCCAAGAGGCTCCAATGACGAACCGTTTTTCATCGCTCGCCGAGTTTGTAAACCTAGTTAAAGAACTGCCAGCGGCGGATCAAGAGGCGGCATCTGGTGCGGCTGATCGAAATGCACAGCTGACAAAACCTGCGGGATCTTTGGGCAAGCTTGAGGATATCGCTTTGTGGTATGCGGCATGGCGCGGAAATGCGCGGCCTGCGATCGAGGCGCCCCAAGTTGTGATTTTTGCGGGCAATCACGGCGTTTGTGCACAGGGCGTGTCCGCCTTTCCATCCGAAGTGACCCAACAGATGGTGTATAATTTTCAGGCAGGTGGCGCCGCGATTAACCAACTGTCCAAATGCTTTGGTGCGAAATTGGATGTGATCGCACTTGATTTAGATACCCCAACTGCGGATTTCACGGCAGGTCCTGCGATGAGCGAGGCAGAGTTGATTGCCGCCCTGCAAACGGGCTGGGACGCGGTGGATGCAAATGCCGATATTTTGATCACAGGCGAAATGGGCATTGGCAATACGACCGCAGCCGCGGCAATCGCCGCAGCCCTGTTTGGTGGATCGGCTGACGATTGGGTTGGACGCGGCACAGGCGTTGATGATGAGGGACTTGCGCGCAAAGCAGACGCCGTAACACGCGGACTTGCCGCGAACCCAGATGCAACATCGGGGATCGAGGCGCTGCGCTGTTTGGGGGGACGTGAATTGGCGGCCATGGCAGGCGCCGTGGTGCGCGCGCGTACGTTGAACATTCCCGTGATTATGGATGGGTTCATCTGTACAGCAGCATGCGCGACACTGCACGCAATGGACCCTGCGGCCTTGGACCATGTGATTGCGGGCCACGCAAGCGCGGAACAAGCGCACCAGCGTATGTTGGGTCATCTGAATAAGGAAGCCGTCATTCAAATGAATATGCGCCTTGGCGAAGGATCAGGTGCCGCCACGGCGCTTGGTATTGTAAAGGCTGCTGTGGCCTGCCATTCGGGCATGGCCACCTTTGCAGAGGCAGGTGTTGCAGAGGGTTAACCCTCTGCTTTGCCGTCTTCGCTCTGCGTCTCATGGTCATCCGAGGCTTCACCCGTACGTGTGCTGAGCATAGTTGTCTCAAGTTCTTGCTCCAATTCTTTGGCACG
>CAXACF010000580.1:0-1615 GCA_963967125.1 uncultured Rhodobacterales bacterium
AAAGAAAAAAAAGTGAGATCTTGTAATGCGACTGAATAAATATTCCACTTTGCTTTATTTATTGATTCCAATAATACTTCATTATCAAAGTGTAAAACATATCTTGTGCCCATTCTTGTTTTTAAATATCCGTACAAAGTTACTTGGGATACCCATGCTGATTTTTTTTGAATAAATTCTTTAAGGCAACGATGCGGTTTCTATATTGGATTGGCTGATCTATTTGCTGCCCTTTATCGTTCTTGTTTTTTTACAAATCGGCGCAGAGGAAGTGTTTTTCCGTGGCTATCTGTTGCGATTGATTTATTCGCGCAAGGCGCGTTTGTTTTGGGCCGTGTATGTTCCATCATTTCTGTTTGGTTTGGCCCATCTTGATCCGATTACCTATGGGTTCAATTCCGTGCTTTATGTTTTGAATACGGCGGTGACTGGCGTGATCCTGTGTTTCATTACCCTGTGGCGGGGGAATATTGCCATGGCGATGGGTATTCATTTTGCTGTCAACATATTTGCAATTTTGATCATCGGTCAGGGGGACACACCCATTGGATCGGGCGCCGCACTTTGGCTGTCTACCATTGCGCCGAAATCTGCCACATTGGGACTGTCGATGATTTTGATTACGGTTGTTGAAATCACCCTCTATTCCATCTGGGCGCGTCGACGCTATGGTGCCCTGATCCCGAGAGAGGCAAGGTAAATGTTGAAACTGTTTCGAAAATTTGCAGGTCCTGTCCTTCTAATGGTATCTTTGGCGGGGTGTGGGGGCATGGACACGACCAGCTTTTTGAATGCGAGCGCCGTTCCCACCAACACTGACATCCCATTTCGCAGCGGCATTCAATATTCTGCACCGCGTGGGTTTTGTGCAACGGATGCACAAACCTATCAGGAGGAAGCCAAGGGATTTGGTGTCTTTGTGACCTGTTCAGGTGCGTATGATCGATCCCGTTTATTAACGGTCGCGCATTACCCCATCGATCCAGAAAATCCGCCTGCAGCCGAAACACTGATTCAGGCCGCGGGATTTGGGGCAAAGGTGCAGCGCATTGTTGAGAAAGACGGCGCGATCTACGCCCGTTTGAAAGGCGCGTTGAACGATCAAGACCTGCAACCAGAATTCAACAGAATGATTGCGCAAAAGGGCGGATACGTGATTATGGCAAACCTTTATGGGCGCGCGCGCGCTTCCAATACTGATTTTATGTCGCGACAGGTTTTGGCACAGGTTTTGAAAGGAATTACCACGGATTCGTCGAAAATGCCTCAGTTTGTGCGCTACCTTCCAACCGATCCAAGGGTGCGGCCCAAACTGCGGCCATGAAATTGCCATTTTGGTGATCTAGGTCGGGGGTGCCAGAATCAAGTGTGGTGTAAACGATTACAAAGGTGATGCGTGAAGTTTGGGTATTTTATGGAATTTGCTTTGGCTCGGGGTGCTGCGGTTTGGCGCGGGTTAGAGCGTGGCATCGACTCGTTTTCATTAGGAAATGTCATTTCAGTGCGCAACCGCGCTGCTGATTTGCGTCGCTCCCTTGATACTGTCATCATGCGCGCTGATCGTCGTACAGATCAACTGAGTCAGGGTAAAACACAGATGAAAATGCCCGATGAT
>CAXACF010000581.1:0-1614 GCA_963967125.1 uncultured Rhodobacterales bacterium
AATAACGACATCAAATTGCGCGCCCTCTTCCACCAATTGGGTCATCACATCAAAGGCGTCTCCACGGCGGGTTTCGAACGCATCCTGAACACCCATCGCGGCCGCCCCCTGCTTCGCCAGATCAAGCGCCGCTGCAGAACCATCAACAGCCACAGCATGATCCGCCCCTGCCGCAAGTGCCGCCAATGAAAATCCACCCACATGGGAAAAGACATCCAAAACTCGTGCACCTTTGGACAGGCCCGCCGCAAAGGCGTGATTGGGACGTTGATCAAAGAATAACCCTGTTTTCTGCCCACCTGCTAAATCCGCCATATAAACGGCTCCGTTCATAGGCACCTGAATTGGCGCGCTTGGCATGTCCCCGCGCAAAACCAGTGAGACATCGTCCAACCCCTCAAGCCCACGGGTGCGACCAGAGGCGTTTTTGATCACAACACGCGCGCCGGTCACATCAACCAAGGCCTCCACGAGTGCATCCATCAAACGATCTGCCCATGCCGCATTGGGTTGCACAACGAAATGATCGTCAAAGCGATCAATGATCACACCGGGCAGGCCATCAGATTCCGCATGGATCAATCGATAAAATGGGCGGTCAAACAAACGTGCCCGCATGTCCAAGGCGCGCTGAAACTTATCCCGAAACCAATCGGCATTGATCGTCGTATTGATGTCATTATCCAACACCCGCGCGACGATTTTTGAATTTGGATTGATCGCAACCAATCCCAGATCATTTCGATCCGCATCCTGCAGGATGCCCAATGTGCCCGCATCAATTTTGCGACTGCGCCGATCCATGACCAATTCGTTGTCATAAACCCATGGGAAGCCAAAGCGAATGGCACGTGCGGCCGCGTTTGGACGTAAGCGAATAATTGGAAGTTGGGCTGTATCTGTCATATCCGTCCTTTACGCCCTTGCCCCCGCAAAGAAAAGAGATATCCATCCCATCACGACGAAAGCATCGCTTGCAGTTTTTAAATCACTCATGTATCACGCACTCGTTAGCGCTAACAATTTGGTCATATTTAGGAGCCAACATGCCCTTAAACCCAACCATCGCCCGCGTCACTGAGCGCATTATTAAACGATCAGAGGACACGCGTTCCGCTTATATTGAGCGCATGAAGGCGTTAGGGGATCAGGGACCACGGCGCGCGCATTTAACCTGCGGAAATCAGGCGCATGCCTATGCTGCGATGGGATTCGATCAGGCGGCATTGATGGCCGAACGTCAACCAAACCTTGGCATTGTGACCGCCTATAATGATATGCTGTCTGCCCATCCCATTTCAACGCTTTCCCGATCTGATCAAGGATGCAGCACGCGAATACGGCGCCACGGCCCAAGTGGCAGGTGGGGTTCCCGCCATGTGTGATGGTGTAACCCAAGGTCAAATGGGGATGGAACTGTCGCTGTTTTCGCGTGATGTCATTGCCATGGCTGCGGGCATCGCCCTATCGCACAACACATTTGACGCGGCGACCTATTTGGGTGTGTGCGATAAAATCGTGCCTGGTCTGGTTATGGCCACAGGCACATTTGGGTTCTTGCCCAGCATCTTTTTGCCCGCGGGTCCCATGCCCTCTGGCCTGCCAAACGACGAA
>CAXACF010000582.1:0-1613 GCA_963967125.1 uncultured Rhodobacterales bacterium
GGCCGCATTCAGGCCCGCGACCATACCCTGTGCCGCGGCCTCTTCATACCCGGTGGTACCATTTATTTGCCCAGCCAGATACAAACCACACACGTCCTTTAATTCCAACGTTGCCGTCAGAGATCTGGGATCGATATAGTCATATTCAATTGCATAACCAGGCTGAAGGATTTCTACCTGTTCCAAGCCGCGGATTGACCGTACATATTCATCCTGAATATCCACCGGCAAGGACGTTGAAATTCCATTCGGGTAAATCGTGTCGTCATCAAGACCTTCTGGTTCCAGAAATATTTGATGAGACGTCTTGTCCGCAAATCTTACAATTTTATCCTCAATCGATGGACAATAGCGCGGACCGACACCATCGATGTGGCCGCCGTACATTGCAGCTTTATCTAAATTATTCCGAATGATTTGATGCGTGTATTCATTCGTATGGGTAATTGCACACGCAACCTGACGCGCTACTGGTTTTTCGTTCAGAAAACTGAACATCACAGGATCATCATCACCAGGCTGTTCGTCCAGTATATCCCAATTGATTGTTTTCTTGTTTAACCGTGGAGGCGTACCTGTTTTCAACCTACCAAGCCGAAGGCCAAAATCGTCGATACGTTCAGCAAGTTTGACAGATGGATCATCTCCCATACGTCCGGCTGCATACGACACATCTCCGATAAACACCTTCCCACGCAGAAATGTTCCTGTTGTCAAAATAACTGCGTGACACGTGATTTTATCGCCAGAACCCAAGACAACGCCGCCGACACGGTCACCGCTGATAATTAGATCAGTGACCTCCCCACCAACAAAGGTAAGGTTTCGATAATTTGAAAGAATGCTTTGAATTGATTGCATGTACCGTTTTCGATCGGCCTGTACGCGCGGACCCTGAACCGCCGGTCCCTTTCGTCTATTCAATAGACGGAATTGGATTCCTGAAAAGTCAGCAGCCGTTCCCATAATGCCATCAAGGGCATCTATTTCGCGAACCAAGTGACCCTTACCCAATCCACCGATTGCTGGGTTACATGACATCACACCCATATCACTTGACTTGAGCGATACCAAGGCCGTCTTCGCACCAAACCGCGCAGACGCTGCTGCTGCTTCGCAACCAGCGTGACCGCCCCCAACCACAATCACATCAAAATGTTTCACGTGAAACACTCCTACTTTCCAATACAAAAGCTTGAAAAAATCTCATCCAAGAGGGATTCAACATCTACTCGTCCGATGAGCGTATCCAAAACTCTACATGATATCCGAAGCTCTTCTGCCCCAATATCATACATCTCTGGTCCCTGCTGAACAATTGATTCTGCGTTTAACAAATGCACCAAAGCATCTTGCATCGCTATGCGATGACGTTCTCTGGTTGCAATTCCAACATCCTTTGTCATATCGGCAAAGCGCTGTGTCAACAACCCGACTAGTCTCTCAACCCCGTTTCCAGTGTGGCCTGAAATACCATCTAGATAATCTCCAGCATCATCTTTTGCACGCAATCGGATTACAGTTTCATCACCTTCAAATGCTGCCAATTGTGATGTATTATCGTATAAATATACAATTGCATCCGCCAAAGATGCCCGATCCAGCGCGCGCGA
>CAXACF010000583.1:0-1606 GCA_963967125.1 uncultured Rhodobacterales bacterium
ACATCGGCATTCGTACGGCTATAGAGCCACGCCCCAAGCGCAACCCCCGGCAAACTGCCCAGAATAAGAATGACACTTTCGCGGTTCAGCCATTTTTTCCAATAGGGTTTTAGCGACGTCACATCCATCAACATCAAAAGTGGCAGCATAATTCCAATCGCCTGCCCCGGTTCAATGATCGTCGCAAGAATCGCTGCCGCCGCAAAGGCCGCCCCCGAGCCGAATCCGCCCTTTGATATCCCCGCAAACACCACTGCAAGCGCGGCAATCGAAAAAAATCCAATTTCAAACATAGGCGCAGTATTCGGTTATAAATATTGGTTTTGCAAATGGAATAGGGCGCATGGCATGCCTTTGCATACATTGCACCCAATTGTGCCGCAGCGCAGCACCCTTGCGAAATTTATCAAAACAGACTAGGCCAACGCGCACAACAACCTAGGACCGGAGAATTTTTCATGGCCAGACCTAAAATCGCGCTTATCGGCGCAGGACAAATCGGCGGCACACTTGCGCACCTAGCAGCAATCAAAGAATTGGGCGACGTTGTATTGTTCGACATCGCAGAAGGCACACCAGAAGGCAAAGCGTTGGACATTGCAGAGTCCGGTCCATCCGAAGGATTTGACGCAGTCATGAAGGGCACGCAGTCCTATGCAGATATCGCAGATGCGGATGTTTGTATCGTAACAGCGGGTGTTCCACGCAAACCCGGCATGAGCCGTGATGATTTGTTGGGCATCAACCTAAAGGTTATGAAATCTGTTGGCGAAGGTATTCGTGACAACGCGCCAAACGCATTCGTTATCTGTATCACCAACCCATTGGACGCCATGGTTTGGGCACTGCGCGAATTCTCTGGCCTACCACACAACAAAGTTGTGGGTATGGCAGGCGTTTTGGACAGCGCGCGTTTCCGCCACTTCCTATCATTGGAATTTGATGTATCGATGCGCGATGTGACTGCCTTTGTTTTGGGTGGCCACGGTGACACGATGGTTCCATTGGCACGCTATTCAACGGTTGCGGGTATCCCTCTTCCTGACTTGGTATCAATGGGTTGGACAACACAGGATAAATTGGACGCAATCGTTCAACGCACACGTGACGGCGGCGCAGAGATCGTTGGCCTGCTGAAAACAGGGTCCGCATTCTATGCACCTGCAACATCCGCAATCGAAATGGCAGAAGCCTATTTGAAAGATCAACGCCGTCTGTTGCCATGTGCTGCCTATTGTGATGGCGAATTTGGCCTGAAAGGCATGTATGTCGGTGTTCCAACAATCATCGGTGCAAACGGCATCGAGAAAGTTGTCGACATCAAGCTGAACAAAGATGAGCAAGCCATGTTCGACAAATCTGTCGACGCGGTCAAAGGTTTGGTCGAGGCGTGCAAGGGTATCGACCCATCACTTGCATAAGTGAATTCTGAGCAATCATTCAAAAGCGCGGATCAATGCATCCGCGCTTTTTTATTGCCCAAACAATTTTCGGAAAATCCTATCCAAAATCGTGGTCAAAGTGCGACCGCAGACCACCTACCCTATTAATGCGCTTTGCGTCGCTTTCACACCATGGGCTGCCGGATTATGATACACAAACATAG
>CAXACF010000584.1:0-1606 GCA_963967125.1 uncultured Rhodobacterales bacterium
ATGTGGATTTTCCAGCGCCATTTGGCCCAATGATCCCAAGCGCCTGTCCCCGCGGCAGATCAAATGTGATATCCTTCGCAACCTGCAGGGCTCCAAATGATTTATGAACACCTGATAATCTTAGAATAGTCATAAGATACCCTTTGACGCGTCGGGGCCACAAAGGTGCAGCCCCGATCAATGCATCCGTTTATGAAATTTCTTCCATCACGCCGCCCGTTGGGATCATGGGGGCGGTTTGATTGTCGACGATGACCAAATCGTAACCACCGCCATCCTTTAGTCGCCATTGACCACCAACAAGTGGGGTTTTGGCGACGTTACGCGCCGCAAATGGCGGCAGACCTGCACCGTTCCAAGCAACATTTCCCACAATGGTGTTCAGGTTTGTGGCAGCGATTGTTTCTGCAACTGCATCCCCATCGCCTGCGTCTGATGTGCGTCCAAAGACATCTTTTGCAACTTCAAACAGGGCATGCACAAAACCAATGGGTTGGGTCCACTGACGGCCCGTAGCCGCGGTGTAGCCTGCGGCCAATTCACCAGCGCTCATCCCATTTAATGAGGAACTAAACGGATGGCTGGGCGACCACCAAACTTCTGATGACAGGTTGTGACCTGCATCGCCCAATGCCTCAACCGCGACAGGGAACAAAATTGCCTTGCCGATTGATGCGGCCTTTGGCGCGAAGCCCTGTTGTTTTGCTTGGGTCCAGAATGTTGTGAAATCAGGTGGGATTGGCACACCTGTGACAATGTCACAGTTCGCGGCCTTATAGGCGTTGATTTGCGCTGTGAAATCATCCGTTAGGTTTTGATAGCGACCCGGGTCCGTTAGGGTATATCCCTGCGCCTCTAAAACAGGGGGGAAACCAACGACGGGATCGCCCCATGCGTTTCCGTCCCCATCATTTGGATATAATCCGCCGACCTGTTTGTTGGTGTCCAGTTGGTTCCACATATTCGTGAATACAGCGATGATATCCTCAAGCCCCCAGAAGAAGTGGAAAGAATAATCAAACGGTTCCCATGATCCAGGATCGCCCGGATTTCCCTGTTGTCCGATGAAATACGGCTGCCATGGCGCAACGGTTGAAATCACAGGAACTTCTTCGGCCTCACAGGTGGTTGCAACGGGGTTCGTTGTTTCAGGGGTTGAGGCGACCAACATCAAATCGATTTCATCATCGATGATCAATTCCTTGGCCACTTCTGCTGCGCGGTTTGGATTTGATTGGCTGTCCTTTACGATCACCTCAAAATCATCCCCCGAAGAGGCCATGAAATTGTTGATGATGAAGTTGTCGGCCTCTGAAAATGCGGCCAGCGGACCTGATTGTGGGCTAACATAGCCCAGTTTGATTTTCGCACCACTCGCCAAAGCGGGGGCTGCAAGGCCACCCGCAGACAGCGCAAGGCCAGCAGCAGTCCCAGTTTTAAGTAATTTACGACGCGTTAACATAATGTCCTCCCATGGATTTACGTCAGTTCTGGCGGCTCTCCCGCCCAAGCTTGTTTAAGAATGCGTAAGATCGCATCCTTGGTTATATCGCAATCGGCAAAAACAGTTGGGCGAATGAAATAGCCGCGGTTCATGCCCTCGGGT
>CAXACF010000585.1:0-1606 GCA_963967125.1 uncultured Rhodobacterales bacterium
AGGTCGCACCCGTTTTGGCAAAATTCGCAAGCGTTTCTGCAGGCGGCATCGAGGACGCACGTCCCGAAGTGCGTGTCAAAACAACAGATTGCGCCAGCTCTGGCAGAGTTAATTCCGATTGTAACGTTGCGGCCGCGGCGGCAAAGCTGGGCACACCGGGCGTGACAGACACAGGGATATCCAGCGCCCGAATACGGCGCAGTTGTTCGCCCATTGCCGACCAAACAGATAAATCGCCCGAATGCAGGCGCGCCACATCTTGCCCCGCCGCATCCGCCGATTGAATTTCCGCGATGATACTGTCCAAATCCATCGGCGCGGTGTTGATGATACGCGCCCCCTCTGGGCAATGGGACAACAGTTCCTCAGGGACCAGCGATCCCGCATAAAGACACACGGGACAGGACGCGATCAAATCACGACCGCGCAATGTAATAAGATCTGCGGCTCCAGGGCCTGCACCGATAAAATGGACTGTCATGATCCCTCCGTAATCGCGATGGCACAGGTTGCCAAGCGATCGTTTGAAATTTTGCGCGTGGATAAAAGTGTGGCACCCGTCCCTGCCGCGATCAAGGCCGCGGCCTCGGCCACACTGCCTGTGCCACGATGATGCAAGGATGCCTGTGATTGCGTTTGTGTCTGCGCCTGATCAAGGCTGTCTTGCAATACCGTTTGAATAGGCAGTTTTCGGGCGGTTGCGAACGCCTGAAACGCGTTAAATTCGGCCTTATCCGCAACCGTTGCAATGGCATCAGGCGCATACCCAGTTTGATCAAGGGCGTCTTGCAAACTTGCCTCTGTCACATCTGCACGCATGCCAAATCCTGCCACGATCATTTTGTCACGCTCCATTGCATGATCGGATAGCTAGCGGCCCAACCCGTGCGCGATCCAATCGCTTTGGGTGCGGATAATTCGACGCGCAATAAATCGCCGCCAAATTCGGCCTGCGCGCGCATCATATCCGCATCACTTTCCAATGTGACTGAATTTGCAACTAACCGTGCCCCATCGGGCATCAAGGGCCACAGCATATTAACCAAATCGTACGAAAACCCGCCACCGACGAACACGACATCCGGCGCATCTAAATCGCCCAGTGCATCAACAATCGCACCTGTGCGAACATCGAGATGCGCCACCCCAAGCTTTTCTGCATTGGCACGAATACGGGCGACGCGGGTCTCGTCGCGTTCAACGGCAATGGCACGCAGACTGGGATGGGACAGCAACCATTCAATCGCAATGGATCCCGACCCTGCCCCCAAGTCCCACAAAAGTTCATTGGGGCGCGGCGCAAGCGCGCTGAGTGTTAGGGCACGCACAGGGCGTTTGGTAATCTGACCATCATGATCAAACAGATCATCACGGCGACCTGATGCATGCGTCATAACCGCATCTGCACCCGCAAATGTAATCCCCACGCACACAGGGTGAGTGACATCCGTTAGCGCATATTCATCCGCCTGCACTGTGCGGAGGCGTTCGTTTGAGCCACCCAGCGCCTCAAGCACATGAACGCTGCTTTGACCAAATCCCTGATCGGTCAGCCACGCCGCCAATTCCCCAACAGCCGCCCCATCGCGCAGCGTGACAATCACCT
>CAXACF010000586.1:0-1601 GCA_963967125.1 uncultured Rhodobacterales bacterium
AATCCATGCTGTAGCTAACGTGAGGTATTTGCCGTCTGCCAGTAAGGGTGTTCGACTAACATTGGCAAAGGCAAACCCCAATGGGCGATTAAGGACGCACGGGGGTCAAATCACGTTCCTGCCGAGTGGGTGGGTGGGTGGGGTGGGGTGGGGTTGGGAGGTGGTGGTGATTTCATCGGCGATCAAAACAGGCAACGCCGAATTGGATCAGGCGCGATTGATGGGGCTGCCCGTTGTGCGCCGTGCGGAAATGTTGGCCGAATTGATGCGCATGAAATCCAATGTTGCGGTTGCGGGCACGCATGGCAAAACCACCACCACAACCATGGTGGCGACCCTGTTAGATGGAGGGGGTGTTGATCCAACGGTGATCAATGGTGGGATCATTCACGCCTATGGGTCAAACGCCCGTATGGGGCAGGGCGAATGGATGGTGGTTGAGGCCGATGAAAGCGATGGAACATTCAATCGCCTACCCGCCACAATCGCGATTGTGACAAACATTGATCCCGAACACATGGAACACTGGGGCAGCATCGAAAACCTGCGTCAGGGGTTTTATGATTTTGTGTCAAACATCCCCTTTTATGGGTTGGCCATATGCTGCACCGATCATCCAGAGGTGCAATCGCTGGTGGGCCGCATTTCGGATCGTCGGGTTGTGACCTATGGGTTCAATGCGCAGGCCGATGTGCGGGCCGTCAACCTGACCTATTCGGGCGGTTCGGCCCATTTTGACGTCGAATTTCAAGAGGATGGAACAGCCATCCGTGGCCTGCGCCTGCCCATGACGGGGGATCACAATGTGTCAAACGTTCTGTCGGCAATTGCGGTTGCGCGGCATTTGGGCGTGAAAGAGGCCGAGATTAAATCGTCACTTGAAAACTTCAAAGGGGTCAATCGCCGCTTTACCAAAGTGGGCGAGGTTGATGGCGTCACCATCATTGATGACTACGGCCACCACCCCGTTGAAATCGCCGCGGTGCTAAAGGCCGCGCGTCAGGCATCCGATGGTCGTGTGATTGCAGTTCACCAACCCCACCGCTACACGCGCCTTCATTCCCTGTTCGAAGATTTCTGCACCTGTTTTAATGAGGCTGACGTGGTCGCCATTGCCGAAGTCTTCGCCGCAGGCGAAAACCCGATTGAGGGGGCAAGCCGGGATGATCTGGTCGCGGGGCTGATCCGCCACGGCCACCGCCACGCCAGTGCGCTGCAGAACGAAGACGATTTGGAACAATTGGTGCGCACCCACGCCCAATCAGGCGATATCGTCGTCTGCCTTGGCGCAGGTACAATTTCCGCATGGGCCAATGCATTGCCTAAACGGTTAGGGCAATAGTCTTTTACCGCTAATCAGAATTTTTAGTTGCATTCATAGACTGTGACTGGAATTCGAATGGTATGTCAAACATAAATATTACAGATACAAATTCATTTAAAACTTGGTTGGATCAAGTTCAAGAAGCAGATCGCTTAAGAGCGGCACAATTTGTTTGTGGAATTTGGGTTGCGGTTACGCTCCCATCAATCATGCGCGAATTCGAAGCGCAGTTAAGTCAAAGTGAATCAAAAATCAGCAAGACATTGCAACGGCTGCT
>CAXACF010000587.1:0-1598 GCA_963967125.1 uncultured Rhodobacterales bacterium
CTTGTGGCGCTCGGCCAGGCGCAGCATCTGCCCGCCCAGCGCGGTCAGGCGCCGGGTACCTACTTTCGTCAATTCGAATAGTTGCGCGATATGTTCGTTGTATAAACCAATACATCCGTTAGACGAACGTCTGCCAATTTTCCGCGTATCGTGCGTGCCGTGGATGCGATAATAGGTCCAGCTGAGCCATAGAGCATGGGTACCTAGCGGATTGTCAGGACCCGGGGGGATGTAATCGGGCCATTCGGGGTTGCGCTTCAGCATGGAGGGGGTGGGGCGCCAAGAGGGGCCTGTTACCTTTTTGGTGATCCGTGTGCGACCACGCCGAGTCAAATCTTCGGTCAGTGGAACAGAGGTTGGGAACAAGCGATATGTTTGTGCGTCTTGTGACCAGTAGTGTAAGGCACGAGATGAAATATCGACCAATATCGCGCCATTTTTCAAGTTGTCGAAATAGGGACGCCAGTCCAGTGCACGAAAACTGGAAATATTGTGACGAACAACGCCTGTCACATCATTTTCTTGTTCCGTTGTGGTTTCGGCATTGACGGTTTCAGTTTCTGCCAAGCCCTTGGTGGCCAACAGCGCACCGCCAGTTGCAACAAAACCTCGTCTTGTAAATCCTGCCATGTTCGTCCTCTAACTTCCCGACATCATATCTAAATATGACTTTATTCACGCACTCACAAATCAAACTCATGTGTTTTTCGCAAAATTTGACGTTGTGGGTTTGATAAGCCACTTTAGCAAGGGTATGAGGCTAGTGGAATGCACGATCGGGCGGAATAAATGAAAAATTGGTTATCGATCCTTTTTGGGGTATGCGTCACAGCCTGTGGTAGCGTGCCAGAAGAACAATTGGCAGCAGATGGTAAACCTTTGCCTAAGCTTTATGATCTAACGTCTGTTGATGCAGCAACGTTGCAATTCAGAATGTTGGATTCTGTGAATGCGCTGCGCGACAGTGTGGGGTTAACACAGCTTCGCCTGAATGCGAAATTGACCGCGGCCGCAGCCACACATTCGCGCGATATGGCGTTGCAAAATCGTCCATGGCATTTTGGTTCTGATGGCTCTTCTCCGCTGGCTCGGGCGAAACGTGTTGGGTACGAAAATCAGTTTTTGGGTGAAACGATTTCCGAGACCTACGAAAATGAAATCCTAACGCTAACAGCATGGTTAGAGGATGATGCCACGCGCTTTGTCCTAATGGACGAGGGCGCGACGGAAATGGGGTTTTCATGGTTTCAGGAACCAAATGGAAAAATTTGGTGGACGCTGGTAACTGGTGGTCCAGCGTTAAGCGCGCGTGATGTTACCGCTGGATAAAGATTGGTGTTCCAATCCCGATCATTGAATAAATTTCGGTCATTTCTGCATCGGTGACCGCAATGCAACCTGCGGTCCAATCTTTTTCAAACGCATAACGCCAATCACGTTTGATGCGGTGTTTTAGATCCTGATTGCCGTGAATAAAGATATCGCCGCCTGGCGATTTGCCGATGCTTTGCGCGTAGGACCGGTCCGCGTCGTTTGGATATGAAATCCCAAGCGACAAATGGAATTTTGAATTTGGATTTTTACGGTCGATCACATAG
>CAXACF010000588.1:0-1595 GCA_963967125.1 uncultured Rhodobacterales bacterium
GATGTCAAAATCTGCAGATGCATTCCGCACCATAAGCGAGGTTGCCGAATGGCTAGACCTGCCGACACATGTATTGCGGTTCTGGGAAAGTAAGTTTTCGCAAATCAAACCAGTCAAACGCGCAGGTGGGCGTCGGTATTATCGCCCGCGTGATATGCAGTTGATCGGTGGATTGAAAAAACTGCTGCATGATGATGGCATGACCATCCGTGGGGCGCAAAAACTCCTAAAAGAAAACGGTGTTCAACATGTGATTGATCTCTCTCCCCCGCTGGAAGCAGGGCTCGAGGCAGAGATTGAACCCAATGAAACGGTCACAGAGGCCTCGGTGGAGATGGTTGATATGACCGCGGATACCGAAGCCAACACAATGCAATATGTAAAACAGGCCGAAGACGTGCAAAAAACCACTACGCGTCCCAATTTGCGATTGGTCGAAACGGAAGAGGACGATCAATTTGATCTCTTCGCCGACAGCCCAAGTGAAAATTTCTGGACCGAAGATGATCAAACAGGGGCAGAAGCCGCGGCAGTGCCAGAGCCGCACTCTGATCCCGCATCTCTTCCCGACACTCGTGCGGGCCAATTGTTGCATGCAGCACAGCGTGTCACGATTTCGCCCTCAACGATCGAAACCCTGATGACACGGGTTCAGGGCGCGATTGCCCGCCGCGCATAAGGTTTTCGCGCGCAAACGTAAATTTGCCCTTGTCCTTCGGATAAAAACCGCTATCACAGCGATATAGCGTCGGGCTATAGCGCAGTCTGGTAGCGCGTCCGTCTGGGGGACGGGAGGTCGTAGGTTCGAATCCTGCTAGCCCGACCAACAATAACGCCCTAGGCTATGCCTTGGGCGTTTTGTTTATAAAGGAGGCCACAACGTGACTGGTGTTTTACCAAATCAAACCATCGCCGCACTGATCGACAGCGGCCAGATCACGATTGATGCCCCTTTGGCAGAAGGACAAATTCAACCCGCCAGTCTGGATTTACGTTTAGGAACAAAGGCATGGCGCGTGCGCGCATCCTTTCTTGCGGGGAATGGTCGCCGCGTCGCGGATCGGTTGCAAGATTTTGAAATGCATCAGATTGACCTGTCCCAAGGTGCCGTTTTGGAAAAAGGCTGCGTATACGTAGTGCCCTTGATGGAGGGGCTTGCCCTGCCCCAAAACATCACAGCAGTCGCAAACGCCAAAAGTTCAACAGGACGGCTTGATCTGTTGACCCGTGTGATTACGGATGACGGGACAGAGTTTGATCGCATTCCTGCTGGATACACTGGGCCACTTTATGCGGAAATTTGCCCACGTTCGTTTTCGGTTTTGGTGCGCCCTGGCATGCGCCTTAATCAAATTCGGTTCCGTGTGGGACACGCCACTTTGTCGGATGCGGAACTGATCAGCCTACATGAAACACAAAAATTGGTGTCAGGTGAGGCCGTGATTGACGACGGTTTGGGATTTTCTGTTGATCTGAAACCATCAAAGGGTGATTTGGTCGGCTATCGCGCAAAACCGCATACAGGCGTGATTGATTTGGATAAAATCGGCCACTATGACCCGCGCGAATTTTGGGAAGACATTCGAAGCAGCGAT
>CAXACF010000589.1:0-1594 GCA_963967125.1 uncultured Rhodobacterales bacterium
TCGATAGAATGGATAAACCCCGGGATCGGTGAGCAGGACCAATGCCGCGGTGGCTGCAATACTAAAGGGCAGGGCCAAAAGTGCTGTGGGAAGGGGGCCAAATGATATGCCCATAGATTGGAACCACCATGTCACCAAAACCGTGATCATCGTGCCAAAGGCCATCGTATCGCCATGGGCAAAGTTGGAAAACCGTAAAATTCCATAGATCAATGTCACCCCAAGCGCCCCAAGCGCCAGCTGTGCGCCATAGGCGGTGGCGGGGATCAAAACAAAGTTCAGCAGAACAACAAGACCGTTGATAAAATCCATATGCCTTATCCCCCTAAAAACGATTTGCGCACTTCGGGATCGGCCAATAATTCTTGGCCAGATCCGGTATAGGCATTGCGCCCCTGAACCAAGACATACCCACGATCGGCAATCTCCAATGCCTGACGCGCGTTTTGTTCCACCATCAGGATTGGAATGCCCGTGCGCGCTACTTCGATGATGCGATCAAAAAGTTCGTCCATCACAATGGGGCTGACACCCGCCGTGGGTTCGTCCAGCATCAATACCTTGGGTTTCGTCATCAGGGCGCGGCCCACCGCCACCTGTTGGCGTTGCCCACCTGATAATTCGCCTGCGGCCTGATGGCGTTTATCGCGCAGGATGGGAAACAGATCATAGACCTGTTCCATCGTTTCGCGGATGTCATCACGGCGGATAAAGGCGCCCATTTCCAGATTTTCTTCGACACTCATCGAGGTAAAGATATTCTGCGTCTGCGGCACAAATCCCATGCCCTTGACCACTCGCTCTTGGGGGGTCAGGTGTGTGATATCTTCGCCGTCTAATCGCACAGATCCTTCGCGCAGGTTCAGCATGCCGAAAACGGCCTTCATCCCTGTGGACTTTCCTGCCCCATTGGGGCCAACGATTACCGCGATCTGACCTGGGTCAACCGCAATCGTGCATGAATGCAAAATATCGGGGCCAGCTCCATAGCCGCCCGTCATTGCATCCCCGATTAAAAATGGCTCTGCCATAGTGTGTTCCGTACCTTATGCTGATGCCGCGGCATCAGTTGACTTTTTGTTTTTCAAACCTGTGCCCAAATAGGCCTCGATCACCTGTTCATTGGCCTTGATTTCATCCAATGACCCTTCGGCCAGCACTTTACCCTCGGCCATACAAATAACGGGATCGCAGAGGCGACCAATGAAATCCATGTCGTGTTCAATCACGACAAAGGTATAGCCACGTTCTTGGTTCAGGCGGATGATGGCATCCCCGATGGTATTCAGCAGGGTTCGGTTCACGCCTGCGCCCACCTCGTCCAAAAAGACGATTTTGGCATCGACCATCATGGTGCGGCCCAATTCCAACAGCTTTTTCTGACCCCCCGAAACCTGACCCGCCTTGTGATCAGCAAGATGCGAGATTGTGAGGAATTCCAAAACTTCATCCGCTTTGGCGCGTAATGCGCGTTCTTCGTCTGCGATGCGTTTGCGTCCAAACCATGTGTTCCACAATGTTTCCCCAGATTGTCCCGCGGGCACCATCATCAGGTTTTCGCGACAACTCATTGACGAAAATTCATGCGCAATCT
>CAXACF010000590.1:0-1590 GCA_963967125.1 uncultured Rhodobacterales bacterium
TGTCCAATCTGACCTCCGCAGGTTAGGCGCGCAAACGCTCGTTCTTTGGGTCCCAAAGTGGTTGATCCTCTTGAACAACTGCCTTGTGGCGTTGTCCATAAATCTCAACCTCGATCTCGGTGCCGGGAACGGCAAGATCGGTGCGCAACATACCCAACGCGATTGATGCATTCACGCGATACCCCCATGCGCCTGATGTTGTTTCACCCACGACTTCATCGCCCTGCCACAGGGTTGACATGTAAGGTGCATCACAGGCCCCAGCATCCACTGTTAGGGTGACAAAGCGCTTTGCAACACCTTGCTGTTTTTCTGCCAGCATTGCGGCCTTGCCCGGGAAATCAACCTCTTTGTCTAGTTTGACGAAACGGTCCAATCCGCCTTCAAGTAGGCTGTAATCAGTGGACAAATCACCCTTCCAAGCGCGGTACCCTTTTTCGATCCGAAGGGAGTTCAACGCCCACATCCCAAATGGTTTTGCACCTGCACCTGTGATCGCGTCCCAAATCGCAGGAGCAGCATCATTTGCACAGTGGATTTCCCAGCCTAATTCGCCCGCGAATGACACGCGCGCCAATGCACATTTATGGCCTGCAACGGTGCCTTCCATGCTGATGGACAGCCAGGAGGCGGATAGATCATGGCCGTCGGTGATCGGTTCTAGGATTTTGCGTGCATTTGGTCCTGTGACTAACAAACACTCCATCTCTTTGGTGTTGTCGGTGATGGTGATCCCTTCTGGCGCTTGGCGTGTTAGGATTTCCATGTCATGCCATTGCGCTGTTGCTGCGGTGATCAGGCCAACTTCCTCTTCGGACCAGGCCATCACGGACATTTCTGTCAGGATGCGACCACGATTGTCCGGGAAGTACGCCAATGAAATACGACCCGGTTTTGGCAAACGTGATGCGGTTAGGCTGTCAACGAAATCACGTGCGCCTTCACCTGAGACGCTATAGCGTGAAAAGCCTGTGATTGCTAAAATTCCGCAGTTATCGCGCACCGCTTCACATTCTTCGCGGATGCGTTGTTCCCATGGTCCCGCACGATCCCATGTTTGCGTGCTTTCTTCGCTGGTGTCATCACCTGCTTGGGCGAACCAATTTGCGCGTTCCCAACCGTTATAGGCCCCAAATTGTGCGCCTGCGTCCTTTAGGCGGCTGTGCAGAGGAGAGAGCTTTTTGTTACGTCCTGCGGGCCATTCGTGCCATGGGAAATGCATTGCATATTCGTGACCATAAACTTCCATGCCCTTTTGGTCACAGTAATCTTGGTCGGTGTAATCAGTATAACGACGCGGATCGACGGACCACATGTCCCATTCGGTTTGTCCCTCGACCACCCATTCCGCCAATACCTTGCCCGCGCCGCCAGATTGCGCGATCCCAAATGTGAATACACAAGCCTCAAACGCATTCGGAACACCCGGCATTGGCCCGATCAGCGGCAGACCATCGGGTGCGTATGGAATTGGACCGTTGATCACACGGCTAACGCCAGAGGTGCCCAATAGTGGAACACGCGCCATGGCGTCCTCGATATACCACTCAATCCGTTCAAGATCGTCTGGATAGAGTTGGAAGCTAAAGT
>CAXACF010000591.1:0-1588 GCA_963967125.1 uncultured Rhodobacterales bacterium
AATCCGCCCAAATTCGTGAAACAATACGGAAACCTATTGCAGGGGATCGAGGATGCGGTTGAGGGATATGCCAAAGATGTAAAATCCCGCGCGTTCCCGACCAACGATCAGACATACCAGATCAAAAAATAGAAATTTTGGTCGGCCTCTATAACTTGCTTGGGGCAACTTACACGTTTAAGATGTAAACGGGTTTCGGCACGATTAACCAGATCAGCGTTTGTTTCGCCAAACGCCCTTGGCTGGTGCCGAAGCCTGATTGCGCAGACCGCGGAAACCTATTGTTCTTCCCACAATCCTTGTTCTTTGACGATTTCCATCGCCTCATCCAATGATTTCCGTGCACGGGTGATCAACAGATCAATTTCATCGTTGGAAATGATTAAGGGGGGTGAAATAATCATACGATCCCCAACGTGACGCATGATCAGGTTGTTTGCAAAACAGCGTTCGCGACAGATATAGCCAACGGTTCCCGCATCCGATTTAAACGCTGCGCGGGTGGCTTTGTTCGGGGTTAATGCGATTGATCCCATCATGCCCACAATTTTTGCTTCACCAACCATGGGGTGATCTGTCATCGCCTCCCATTTCTGTTTCAGATAGGGGGCGGCGGTGTCGCGCACATGGCCTACAATATTTTCTTCTTCCATAATGCGCAGGTTTTCATTTGCGACGGCTGCAGCGACAGGGTGGCTGGAATAGGTGTAGCCGTGGTTGAATTCGTCCCCTGCGATGACTTTGGCAACTTCATCACAGACAATCGACCCACCAATCGGCTGATAGCCCGAACTGAGCCCTTTGGCGATTGTCATAATATGGGGGCGAATGTTCAGGGTTTCGGACCCAAACCAATTCCCTGTACGGCCAAAGCCACAGATAACCTCATCTGCGATCAGCAAAATACCGTAATGGTCACAGATGCGCTGTACCTCGGGCCAATATGTGTCAGGTGCCACGATCACGCCGCCCGCCCCTTGGACAGGTTCGGCGATAAAGGCGGCGACACGATCGGCGCCCAGATGTTTGATTGCCTCTTCCAACTCAGCCGCGCGGGCACGACCGAAATCCTCAGGGGTCATATCGCCCCCTTCGCTCCACCAATTAGGTTGATTGATATGATGGATGTCAGGGATTGGCATACCACCTTGTTCGTGCATCGCGCTCATCCCGCCAAGCGACCCACCCCCAACAGTTGACCCGTGATAGGCATTTTTGCGGCTGATGATGATTGATTTTTGCGGCTTGCCCTGCATCGCCCAATAATGACGCACCATGCGGATGTTTGTATCATTCGCCTCGGACCCAGAACCTGCATAGAATACGTGGTTCAAATCTGCGGGCGCAAGGTTTGCAATGCGTTCAGACAATTCAATGGCTGGGATATGAGTCGTTTGAAAGAAGGTGTTATAATACGGCAGCTGCTTCATCTGACGATGCGCCACATCGGCAAGCTCTTCTCGGCCGTAACCAATATTAACACACCATAGCCCTGCCATCGCGTCCAAGATTTTTTCACCATCACTGTCGTAAACGAATACGCCATTCGCCGCGGTGATGACGCGCGCACCTTTTTCCGCCAATTGCC
>CAXACF010000592.1:0-1587 GCA_963967125.1 uncultured Rhodobacterales bacterium
TAGAGATTGCAGACTTTGTTTCAGAACGCGCCCAGCGTATCGGCGCGGCAAACACCTTATATTTCGATGCGGATGGTAATATCCACGCAGATAATACAGATGGATATGGTTTCATAACGAACCTAAAAAACGGCGCGCCACAGTGGAGCGCAAAGACCGGTTCAGCGCTCGTTTTGGGCGCTGGGGGTGCTGCTCGGGCAATTTTAGATGCCTTGATTACTGAGGAAACGCCTAAAATATATTTGACAAACCGCACGAAAGAACGCGCACAGGATCTGGCCAACGAATTTGGCAATGTTGTCGAGGTTTTGGACTGGGATAACAAAAATTCCGTCCTTTCGGATGTAAAAACGCTTATTAACACCACATCTTTGGGTATGAATGGTGAAGGTGACTTGGGATTGGACTTCTCACGACTAACCAGCGCTATGACCGTAACCGATATTGTATATACACCGCTTGAAACGGACCTTTTGAAACACGCAAAACAACGCGGTTGCACCTGTGTTGATGGATTGGGGATGTTAATTTATCAGGGCGTCCCTGGGTTTAGCAATTGGTTTGGTGTAACCCCTAAAGTAACGGATGAGCTTAGAGAATTGCTTTTGTCATGACTTTTAAGTTGGGCCTTACTGGATCAATTGGAATGGGAAAATCGACGACTGCCCAAATGTTTGCCGATTTGGGGATCCCTGTCTGGGACGCAGATGCCACAGTTCACAAGTTGTATTCCGCAGGCGGCGCAGCCGTTCCAGCGATTTACGAATTATATCCAGAGGCTATCGAGCATGGAGCGGTTTCACGACCAGTACTGAAAACCCTTATTCAATCTAACAAAAAAGTTCTTGGTGATTTAGAACGTATCGTACACCCGCTTGTCGCGGACGATCGCCAAAATTTCTTAGAGACATCGGAATCGGATATCGTTTTGTTGGATATCCCGCTATTGTTTGAAACGAACGGAGACAAACACATGGATGCTATAGCATGTGTTGATATCGACCCTGAAACACAGCGTGAACGGGTACTTCAGCGTAGCACAATGACAGAAGAGCAGTTTGAACAAATTCTTAACAAACAGTTGCCAAATGATGTAAAATGCAGCCAGTCTGACTTTGTCATTCGAACTGATAACTTGGATCATGCAAAAGAACAAGTCGCTCACATTATTGAATTAATTCGGAAAGATTACATTAATGCGTGAAATTGTAATGGATACCGAAACCACTGGATTTGATCCAGAAAGTGGTGATCGTATTGTTGAAATTGGCGGTGTGGAACTGTTCAACCATGTTCCAACGGGAAATGTATATCACCAATATATCAATCCAGAACGAAGCATGCCACAAGAGGCGTTTGAGGTTCATGGATTGGGTGATGATTTTCTGCGGGATAAGCCAGTCTTTTCAAAAATTGCACAAGATTTTTTGGAATTCGTTGGTGATGCGAAACTTGTCATCCACAACGCTTCGTTTGATATGAAATTCCTAAATGCCGAGTTGAAATGGATAGGTAAACCGGCCCTTCCGTGCGAGCAGGCCATTGATACATTGGCCATTGCACGAAAAAAGTTCCCTGGATCTCCGG
>CAXACF010000593.1:0-1581 GCA_963967125.1 uncultured Rhodobacterales bacterium
TGGAGCCTTGCTGGGAAATGAGATTTGATGCAACAACCCCGCCCCAAGGAACGCTGAGAGATTGGATTGATGCGCGGGCTGATAGTGGTGGCACGGCTTTTGTTTTTCCTGAAACGGGCGAAACCATAACATGGCCTGAACTGCGCGAACACTGCGCGACAGTTGCCGCCGATCTAACCGCTCAAGGCATCGCCAAGGGCGAAAGCATCGCGGTGATGCATCCCAACGGCTATGACGGGGTTAAGGCGTTGTTTTCTGCGCTATATGGCGGGTTTCGTGTGACGATGTTGAATTTGGCCGCGGGGCCAGATGCGCTTGGCTATGCCATGGATCATTCTGAGGCGCGGGTGGCTTTCGTTCATGAAACGCAATTGGACGTGTTTAATCAGGTCAAACCTGACCGATTGAACCTATACGCGCCAACGGATCAACAGGCCTCGTTGCATTCTGTTTCTTCACAGGACGATGCGTTGCTGATGTATACCTCTGGTACCACGGGGCGGCCCAAGGGCGTTGTACATACGCAATCCAGCCTATTGGCAGGCGGTTGGACCGTTAGCGTGGCGCATGAGTTAACGGAAAACGATCGTGGAATGGGGGTTTTGCCATTCTATCACATCAACGGCCTTTGCGTTTCTGTCATGGGCAGTTTGGTATCAGGCGGATCATTGGCCATGGTATCACGATTTTCTGCCAGCAAATTTTGGCAGCAGGCCGCAGATGGCGGGATCACGTGGTTTTCTGTGGTTCCCACGATTATCAGCCACCTATTGCACGGCGCGGCAGAACCGAATGCGGAATTGAAATCACAACTGCGCTTTGCGCGCTCGGCCTCATCCGCGCTGGCGGTTGAAACGCAACGTGCCTTTCAGGATCGTTTTGGTTTGGCCATTGTGGAATCCTTGGGCCTGACCGAAACGGCGGCGCAATGTTTGGTCAACCCCTTGGATCCCAGCCTGCATAAAATCGGATCAGCGGGCAAAGCGATCAGCAATCAGGCGCGGATCGCGGATGGGGATGGTACTGAATGCGCCCGTGGTAATGAGGGTGAAATTCAAATCCAAGGCCCCAATGTGATGAAAGAATACCTGCGCAATCCCGATGCAACCACTGCCACATTCCATGGCGATTGGCTGCGCACAGGGGATCTGGGGCGCATGGACGCGGATGGATATGTCTTTGTCACAGGGCGGTTGAAGGAGTTGATCATCAAGGGGGGTGAAAACATTGCACCCCGAGAAATTGACGAAGTTCTATATGAACATCCCGATGTGGTTGAGGCGGCTGCGTTCGCGCGACCCTGTCCGCAATACGGGGAACGGGTTGAGGCGGCTGTGCGGTTAAGCGAGACATCAAATGCCACTGCCGAAGAGTTGCGCGCATTATGTGAGGCCAAAGTGGGTGCGTTTAAATCACCTGAAAAGGTGCATATTTTGCCTGGATTGCCCAAAGGGCCATCCGGGAAGATCCAACGACTTTATCTGAACGAAATGCTTTATGGTGCCTAAGTCAGTCCGTTAACTATTAGGCGCAGTCCCATGAAGAAGAACGCAACCAAGACGGCCTTGCGAAATAACTCTT
>CAXACF010000594.1:0-1576 GCA_963967125.1 uncultured Rhodobacterales bacterium
AGCCATTTGGCTGGGCATGATTTTTTCTAAACCAAGGTTGGCATCAATGGATGTATGTCCGACCACCGCAATGCCGCACATCAGCAGCCAAATTTGTTTTCCGAGGCAAACGCGACATTTGCGGTTAAACAGGCGTTTAAGCTACCATCATATATCAAAGATCATCGTAAACGATTGCGGGAACGTTTCCTCAATGGTGGCGCGGATGCTGTCCCAGATTACGAATTATTGGAACTGGTCTTATTTCGCGCAATTCCCAGACAGGACGTCAAACCACTTGCGCGCATGTTAATTGAAACATTTGGGGATTTTAATGGTGTTTTGTCTGCGACGCAGGCTAAGCTTTTGGATGTTGCAGGTGTTGGTGCATCAGTCGCCGTCGAACTCAAGATTGTAGAAGCCGCCGCACATAGGTTAAGTCGCGCAAAAGTAATCGGCAAACATGTTCTATCTTCTTGGCAGGCCTTGCTTGAATATTGTCAGGCGACATTGGCGCATAAAAAGTCCGAGGAATTTCATGTTCTGTTTTTGGATCGCAAAAATTACCTGATTCAGGATGATTGTTTGGGGCGCGGTACGGTGGACCATGTTCCTGTTTATCCGCGCGAGATCGTAAAGCGCGCATTAGAATTAGATGCATCGGCCTTGATCTTGATCCACAATCATCCCTCAGGTGATCCAACCCCGTCCCAACAAGATATTGCCATGACCGAGCGGATTGTTTCAGCTGCCGATGCCGTGGGTATCGCCGTTCATGATCATTTGGTTATCGGCAAATCCAGTGAGGTTAGCTTCAGAAGTGAAGGTCTGATTTAACGTGCCCAAATTTCGATACGCGGCGCGTTAGAAACATTACGATCGCATGTCGATGGAAATGAATTAGAAAAGGAGTGAGTTTGAATTGATTTGATGCCGCCAGAGGCATTGATCAATCCTTTTCCAATTTTCTCACTAACCAGATCCAAAGTCTCGGTTAACGTATTTTTTTCAGAAGCGCCTGAAAGGCCCACAACCAAGACTTCTTTGAAATCATGTCTATCCGATCTAAGGAAACGATACAGGTGAACCAGTTCGCTATTTGATCGCGCATCCAAGGTGCGTTGATCGTCTTCTAAAATAAGTGTTGTCGTTAGGCGACTGGCCCCTTCTAAGGTTTTCAGAAGATTTTGGAGTTCGATCAACTGTTCCGCATTTCCCGTTTGAACAGACAGCGCAAGGCGTTGGCCTTGCGAAGATAGGGGAATAACCTCGGGTGTGAGATCAACAAAACCTGCGCGTTGGATCACTCTTTGCGCTGAGGGAGAAGAGAGATACTCAATAAATTCTTGCGCCTGTGGGCCGAGTTGTAGGTCCGTGATATGCAGATAGATTGATGCAGACCAAGCGTAATCTCTTGATTTTATTAGGCGATGCGAAATGGGGGGCAGAGAACCACAAGGGGCAGTCAGTCCCAAAATTTGAACATTCCGCATTTGGGAAAATGGTAAAATACCAATCTCTCCATCGTCTGTATTTATGGCTTCTAACAACGCGCTTGGTTTACTGTGCAGAGTGTTATCATCGCTTACTTCGACGC
>CAXACF010000595.1:0-1569 GCA_963967125.1 uncultured Rhodobacterales bacterium
GACGGTGGCAACTTGGCGGGCGGCGCGTTCAATTTCTTTTTGCGCCTCGTTGTCTAGTATCGCAATAACATCGGTTTCATAGCGGCTCAGCATCGCATTTGGATCAACGCTGTCTTTTGCGGCTTGGACCTGATCATGACATATAGAGTTCAGGTGCGATCGACGGCTATAAATGCGGTTCAAGTCGGAAATAATCCGCTGGGTTTCCGCCACGTCTTGGGTCGATAAAACCGTGTCGATGCGCACGCGCAATCGTTCCATGTTTCGCATTCGCGCGATGACAAAAAATTCACGGATGATCAGGGCAAGAATGATCGCAACAAACGTGGCCGCTAGCCCGCCCAAAGCCCAGCCAAGGATGGTATTGCGCGCAAATTGGGTCAGAACAAAATCCCAAAAACCAATTGCGAAATACGCAAAAACCAAAGAAACCCCAAGCGATACAGCCCATCCAAACAATCCCAACCCGCGCCTTGATGACATCGAAATTTTGGCAGGCGGCGCAACATCACTTATCTGCTCAACCTCGGCAGGGTGGCGCATTGGGGTTGTTTCTTCCAGTTCGATTGTAAACGGTTTTTTGCCGTTCATATCAATGTGCCCTCCATGTTAGGCAAACATCGGGCAGGCCTTCATCATTTCCTGATCCGTCTGTAAATTTCACCTCGGAAAATCCATGCTTTGCATAAAATCGCCGCGCTGGGGTGTTTTGTTGGAATGTCCATAATTCCAAATCACCCCGTATTGATTGGGCATACTGTATCAGTGCGCTGCCGTATCCCTGACCGTACTGATCGTTACGGATATAAAGCGCATCAATTGAATTTTGGTGCAGTGCAATAAATCCCAATGGGCGATCCGCCTCCCAAACGAAAACGGAATGTCCCGTAATAAGTTTGGCCGCAAATGAAATGTCCTCTGCACGGCTATGCAGGCGGGGCATCCAATCGGTTGTTTCCACGAATTCTGACAAAATTGCGCCCAGAGCGCCTGCATCTAAATCACGCGCGGGTCGGATCATAGGCGATCCCCCAATAAAAATTCCAAGGTTTGATCAAGCCTGATATGCGCAATCCCACGATCAGGGTGAAACGCATCAACAGGCGGAGCAAAAGGTGTGGATGTGAATTCTGCGCCCAGCCAATTTGATCGACCATCTGAAATATCGCGCAACAATTGCTGTGCATTTTCTGGTAGCGAACCTGCGTAGGACAAGGTGTTTTTGCGATTGCTTAGCAAGGTGCCACGCACACAGGGATGATCCTCGTGTAATGCCTCGGTTGTGCTGCGCACACTGGCCAATGACAGGGCAGTTGTTTGGGCCCCCCGAAATTTCGCTTGTCGCAGTGTATCATCCATGATGGCACGCATGATATTGGTGTAATTGCCATGTTGTGTGTGGTGCAAATGATCGGCTTTGGTTGCGGCAAATAAGATTTTATCAACCCGTTGCCCCGACACAAGTCGCGTTAAGAATGAGTTCTGACCCGGGCGAAATGCACGCACAACATCGCTCATTGTGCGTTGTAAATCGGACAGTGCATCAGGACCTTTGTCCAGCGCGCTTAG
>CAXACF010000596.1:0-1567 GCA_963967125.1 uncultured Rhodobacterales bacterium
GCATGACTTGGGGCAGACGTTTGTCATCGTCATCCCCCGTTGGGGCATCATCACGGCCCTCTTCATAAACGCGCATAAAGCCGTCGAACAAAACAACCTGACCATTGGCGCGCAAAACGACCTGTTGATCTGGGCTGGTGATATCAACGGTGGTGCGTTCCAATTTTGCGGCCGCCATTTGACAGGCAATCGTCCGTTTCCAAATCAAATCGTATAATTTGCGTTGATCCACATCCGTCAATTTCAGCGCTGCGGCATCCTTGGTTATCTCTGTGGGGCGGATACATTCGTGTGCCTCTTGCGCGTTCTTGGCTTTGTTTTTGTACATACGCGGCGACGAAGGCACATAGTCTGCGCCGTATCTGGCGGCGATTGCATCACGGGTGGCCATGACGGCCTCGGGCGCCATGTCGATCCCGTCGGTTCGCATATATGTAATGTGACCTGCTTCATACAAACGCTGTGCGGCACTCATCGTTTGACGCGCACCCATGCCGAATTTGCGGCTGGCTTCTTGTTGCAGGGTTGAGGTCATGAACGGGGCAGAGGGGTTTCGCTGCGCCGGTTTTGATTCAACAGACTGCACAGATAGGTCGCGGCTTGTGATTGCCTGAACGGCCATTTCTGCCTGGGTGCTGTTAGCCAGATCATATTTGTCCAGCTTTTTCCCTGCAAGGGATGTAAGACGCGCTTCAAAACTTTGGCCGCGCGGCGTGCTAAGTTGCGCCCTCACACTCCAGTATTCTTGAGGGTTGAACGCCTCAATCTCCATTTCACGTTCAACGATCAAACGTAGGCAAACGGATTGTACGCGGCCCGCAGAACGCGCACCAGGCAATTTGCGCCACAACACAGGGGATAGATTAAAGCCCACTAAATAATCCAAGGCGCGTCGCGCAAGATAAGCATGCACCAAGGGGGCGTCCACATCACGCGGATTTTTCATCGCCTCGGTCACGGCAGATTTTGTAATTGCGTTAAACACAACACGCGTGACTTCGGTGTCCTTTTTGATTGCACGGCGTTTGCGCAACGTTTCCTCTAGGTGCCAACTGATTGCTTCCCCTTCGCGGTCAGGGTCGGTGGCAAGGATGAGGGCGTTGTCGTCTTTCAGGGCATCTGCAATCGCTTTGACATGTTTTTTGCTGTCGTTTCCGACTTCCCATGTCATGGCGAAATTATCATCAGGATTGACCGAGCCATCCTTGGGCGGTAAATCACGCACGTGTCCATATGAGGCCAGAACCGTATATTCCGATCCCAAATATTTGTTAATTGTCTTTGCCTTAGCAGGTGATTCAACAACAACAACGGGCATAAAATATCCTTTCGACTCGCACATGGTGCCATGGCGGCGGAACATGGTCGTGTTCAAAGGGCTTTGTCAATGCACGTTTAATGACCTTTATGATCTTTGTGCTCATTCCCGCTTAGGCTGACCATTCCACCAGACTGTCTCTCTATTTGGCCCTCGTCATTCAATTATCCCCTGTTGCATCTGATGTTCAGACGACAAAACAACCTAGGCACATCCCAAGGGATGTCCGAACTAGGCATATGCTGATTT
>CAXACF010000597.1:0-1564 GCA_963967125.1 uncultured Rhodobacterales bacterium
TTTAGCATCAGATTGAAACGACACAGCACTCAGGATTGCGGTGTCATTAATTTGATAACTGACGTCTGTGATGGAAATCCCGTTCATATTCGTCCAATCCTTCTGGACGCGGAATTAGCGGGCCGGGGATAAGGATGTCAAATACTTAAAAATGCGAATGGCCGCACGTAAGTAGTGCGGCCATTCAAATCACTTATTTAAATATTAATTACTTCTTGTCTGCTGCTGCAGCGATTGCAATCAATAGTAGCGCTGGAAGAACCCAACCTGATGCAGATGATGCTGCTGCTTCTGGTGCAGGAACAACTGGTGCTTCCATTGTTGCTGGCGCTGGGTTACCAGCAAAAGCAGATGTTGCAGCCATTGCGAATGCTGTTGCAAGAGCGATCTTTTTCATTTTGTTACCTCTTTTGTTGCGAAACGTGCTTGTTTCTTGGGACACGATCTTTTGCGGGCCCCATGCATATTTAATATCTTAAGTTGATGTCAGTGCGCAATCATTTCGTATAAGCTAGAAAATCTACAAAGATTAAATGATTAGGACTTGGGTTCCAAGTTTGGTAGCGGCAAATAACTCAGCAATTTGTGAGTTATAGAGGCCAATGCATCCATTTGATGACCTTCTGCCAATTTTTCGAGTATCATGAGTTCCATGGATCCTAAAGTA
This sequence comes from uncultured Rhodobacterales bacterium, assembly GCA_963967125.1. Classification (GTDB taxonomy): domain Bacteria; phylum Pseudomonadota; class Alphaproteobacteria; order Rhodobacterales; family Rhodobacteraceae; genus HIMB11. The sequence goes on from CAXACF010000597.1 coordinate 668, forward strand.
GGTCCAACTCAGATATAAAGCGTGGGTTCCAAGTGGATTATCAGGCCCTGGTCCGATAAATTCAGGCCATTCAGGATTTCTTTTTTTCATGGCAGGCGTCGGCCGCCATGACGGGCCTTCAACTTTTTTGATAATTTTAGTATATCCCCGTTTCGTAAGGTCTTCTGTCATAGGGACAGAAGTGGGGTATAGACGGTATGTTTCTTCGTCCTGTGACCAGAAATGTAACGCTCGAGAAGAAATATCAACCAAGATTGCGCCATTTTTCAGTGTATCAAAGTAGGGACGCCAATCTAAAGCACGGAAACTGGAAATATTGTGACGAACAACGCCTGTCACATCATTTTCTTGTTCCGTAGTGGTTTCGGAATTCACGTTGGTAGTTTCTGACAAGCCCTGAGTTGCTAACAATGCACAGCCAGCTGTGACAAAACTTCGTCTGGTAAATCCTACCATGATCATCCTCCAACCATAGGGCACTAAATACAAATATGACCTAAACCCCGCAATTACAAATCACCCTGTTGTGTTTTTTGCAAAATTTGTCGTAGTGGGTTTGATAAGTTACGGTAGCAAGGATATGTGAAGAGTGTAACATACTATTTGGTGAAATAAATGAAAATGTGGCTGTCAATCATTCTCTTGATTTTTACCGCAGCTTGCGGAGCTGTCCCAGAAGAGCAATTGGCGGCAGATGGTAAACCGCTTCCAAAATTTTATGACCTATCAAAAGTTGATGCGGCAACTCTTCAATTTCGTATGCTAGACGCTGTCAATGCTCTGCGAAGTAGCGCTGGATTAAATCAACTTACGCTCAATGCGGAACTAACAGCTGCAGCGGCAACGCATTCGCGCGACATGGCATTGCAAAATCGCCCATGGCATTTTGGATCTGAT
>CAXACF010000598.1:0-1561 GCA_963967125.1 uncultured Rhodobacterales bacterium
GACATGTGTTTGGGATGAAAACAAAACCATCTCTGTTATCCGTAATTCCTATGATGAACATGCGTTGATCTTTACTTACCAAAAGTACACACATGGAAAATGGGGGTATATGGCCGGTGCTGCCTTTGGATACCGTGATCGTGTTTTTGGTACGGGATCAAAGCTTATCCCGAAACCGTCATTCGGAATTACGTATAAATTGAATAGCCGCATGATGATTTACGGCGCGCCCACTGGTTTTCAGGGGGATTACATTATCGGTATGGAAATATCTCTATTCGAATAACGAGAATTCTGGAGGCGGGTACCGGAATCGAACCGGTGTACACGGATTTGCAATCCGCTGCGTCACCACTCCGCCAACCCGCCGGAGACTAACGTTGTGCTATACGATGATCTAACGATGCGCAAGTACTGTGCGAAATTTTCTCTTTAACCGTAATGATTGCCTGCACTCATTGAAATTTAAGGCAAATATTCTTGGATAGTGAATCCCGCGGTTGTCCCGAGACCTCGATCGGAAGTGAAAAATAGCTTTTTATCTTTTAGCTCAACTTTTTGGCAATCAGACCCCAGGTCCCGATTACCCCAGGACAGGTTGCGACAAAAATAATTATCTTGCCAATTCCAATTTCCTGTCACGTCGGTGCCTGCACCTATCCCAGTTATTGTACCGTCGGTTTGAACGGACAACTCTATCAAAAAACGCTTTAATTTTTTACCATCGATAAGATTTATGAAGCGATCTTCTTCCGTAATCCATTCATTTGTTTGTGCTTCTGACATCAAGGGAAAACTGAATAATACCGATGCAAACAGCAAGGTTTTGAAGCCCGTCGAGTATCGCATAATTTCAAAATTCCAAGTTAGTAAAATGAGAGATTTGAGAGCAGAACAAGTGCCTGATGATCCTTCCCATAGGCGACCAGGCCGATTGAATTTATTGTATTTTTCTTAAGTGATTTTGCCATAAATGAACCTGAACGCTCGAACCTAGAAAATGGAATTTTCACGGTTTCCCAATCGCCAGATGTCTGAAAACTGGCTGAATAATACTGCCACGGTAATCGCGACGATCCATTCCGGATGTGGATGTAATAGGTCTCACCGTTCCCTTTCGCTTTAAACGATAATCCTTCAAAATTAGATGCGCGTCCTGCGTCTATTTCCCGCCTGACTTGAACAAATCCACCATTATTTTCGGTTGTGACATTTCCAGTAAGCTTTATTGCAGCGCGGCCATCGACATTCACACGTTCGGCTACGCCGCTCGATCTACCTCCCATGACCGTGTCTGAAAAATAGACCCAATTTCCCGATGTAGATAAATCGTTAGCTGTCACCGCACTGCCCCAACACAAAGATGCCAACGCAAACATCAATAACAGTCGTTTCGCAGCCATGTGTCATCCCAATGTGCATCCATTCTTAATGTATTACGGATACTCGAAGGAATTGGATCACCGCCCATGGATAGGCGACAAGAAGCATATATTAGTTCGTGATAGTGGTGAGCCGTACAGGATTCGAACCTGTGACCCACTGATTAAAAGTCAGTTGC
>CAXACF010000599.1:0-1561 GCA_963967125.1 uncultured Rhodobacterales bacterium
ACGGCAATTGCACTACGTTCAGGATCAACATCTTTGAGATATAATCCAGCCCCGCGGCAAGAATTGCGATTTGGAATAAGCGCCGCATCTTAGTGACGGAAGTGGCGCATGCCAGTAAAGACCATTGCCAACCCTGCCTCATCCGCAGCGGCGATCACTTCGTCATCGCGCATTGAACCGCCCGGTTGGATGATCGCTTGTGCACCTGCCTCGGCTGCGGTCAGCAGGCCGTCGGCGAATGGGAAAAACGCATCGGATGCCACAACTGACCCTTGGGTCAGCGGTGCATCTAGGCCCAATGCCTCTGCCATATCGATAGACTTACGCGCAGCGATCCGACAACTGTCAACGCGGCTCATTTGACCTGCGCCAATCCCGACTGTTGATTGATCTTTTACATAAACAATCGCGTTTGATTTCACGTGTTTTGCAACATTCCATGCAAACAGCATATCGGCGATTTCGGCCTCTGTCGGCGCACGTTTGGTCACAACTTTCAAATCTGCGGCTGTGATATGGCCGTTATCTTTATCCTGAACCAAAAGGCCGCCTGACACTTGGCGTACGGTTTTTGCCACTTCGCGCGGATCGGCCATAGAACCTGTTGTCAAAAGGCGTAGGTTCTTTTTCGCGGCAAACAAATCTATCGCCTCTTGCGTGGCATCTGGTGCGATCACAACCTCTGTAAAGATCTTACAGATTTCTTCTGCTGTTTCACCATCCAGCGTTTGGTTCAATGCAACGATACCCCCAAAAACAGACGTGCGATCACAATCATATGCCGCGCGGTAGGCATCAACCAAGGATGCACCGCGCGCAACGCCGCACGGGTTGGCATGTTTGATTATCGCGCAGGCAGCGCCTGTATCTGATCCAAACTCTGACACCAATTCAAACGCAGCATCCGTATCGTTGATGTTGTTATAAGACAGTTCTTTGCCTTGGTGCTGAATAGCGGTTGCAACACCCGGGCGATCCGTTCCATCCACATAAAATGCAGCAGATTGGTGCGGGTTTTCACCATATCGCAAAGATTGCGCAAGCGTCCCTGCAACGGTGCGGCGGCGGGGCGTTTCCTCACCAATCGCAGAGGCCATCCAAGTTGATACTGCAGCATCATAGGCCCCCGTGCGGGCATAGGCACGTTGCGCCATTTTTTGACGGAACGCATATGTTGTTTGCCCTTCATGAGCGGCAAGCTCTGCCAAAAGTTCTTCGTAGTCTTCAACGTCGACAACCGTGGTGACAAACCCATGATTTTTCGCAGCCGCACGGATCATCGCGGGACCGCCAATGTCGATGTTTTCGATGCAGGTATCGTAATCAGCGCCCTTTGCAACGGTTTCTTCAAACGGATAAAGGTTCACAATCAGCAGATCGATCCCACCAATCCCATGCTGTTCCATTGCAGCGGTATGATCATCATTATCGCGCAACGCCAGCAGGCCGCCATGGACCATCGGATGCAGTGTTTTCACACGCCCATCCATCATTTCAGGAAACCCAGTCACATCCGCAACATCGCGCACATCAATTCCCGCATCGCGAATGGCCTTCGCAC
>CAXACF010000600.1:0-1560 GCA_963967125.1 uncultured Rhodobacterales bacterium
TGGAAGAGGGCATGTTTTTCACCATTGAACCCATGGTGAATTTAGGTCGCCCAGAGACTAAAATTCTGGCCGATGATTGGACAGCGGTGACGCGTGATCGCTCCTTATCGGCACAGTTTGAACATTCAATTGGTGTGACCGCAGATGGTTTTGAAATCTTTACCCTATCACCTGCGGGCAAATTCCATCCGACTTATTCGGTGTAGCGCAAAAACGTGGCCTGCGTGTCGCCAAATTTCCGTTGATCAAGAATACTAAATCCATCTGGTAGTGAAACATCCGATCCTTCTTCCCAAATGATTAGGGCATCTGGTGCGATCCAACCTTGGCGCGCTGCACTTGGCAGTACCCTTTCCCCCAATCCTTTTTTGTATGGTGGATCCAAAAAGATCAGGGAATAGGGTTCGGTATCACATTTAGGTAGGCGGGTAGCATCCATCTTTTTCACCTGCGTGCGTTCAGCCACACCGCAAATTTCAATATTTTTTCGCAGGATGCTGAGGGATTTGCCGCCCATTTCAACACAGCACAGGTGATCCGCTCCGCGTGACATTGCCTCTAGCCCGAGTGCGCCAGTGCCTGCAAATAGATCTAGGACACGTGCATCGGTGATGGGGTCGTCAAAGCGGCCCGATCCAATAATGTTAAACAGGCTTTCGCGGACACGATCCGTTGTGGGGCGCAGGTGCGCAGCCTGATCCCCCTTGCCGACCGAGGCAAGGGCGCGGCCACGAAAATCTCCTGCGATGATCCTCACTTTTTCAGCAATGCTTTTAGGTTGGTTTCGGGATCCATTGCCTCTTGTGGGGTGGGGGATTTCCCCATCTCAATCAGGCGTTTCCCAACCATGTAGGCGCGTGAGTCGTTTATGGCATCCACGGCCAACAGTGTATCGCCCTGATAGTACCAAAATGACTGTGCATCGCTGTCTGTATCACGGCGTTCATACACGGCGTCATACCCGCGATTTAGTCCCGCGATTTGCAATTTGATGTCGTATTGATCTGACCAAAACCACGGCATTGGAACATATGGAACGTCTTGGCCCAAGATATTTGCAGCAACATTTTCTGCCTGATCGATTGCATTTTGGACGCTTTCAAGGCGAATGCGTTCGCCCTTATAAGGAAGGGATGCGCAATCACCTGCCGCATAAACATTTGGCGAAGATGTACGGCCAAATTCATCCACCTTAATCCCATTTTCTAATGTGATGCCTGCGGCCTCTGCCAATTCGGATGCGGGTAAAATGCCAACTCCAACAATTGCAAAATCAATTTCGATTTCGCTGCCATCGCTAAGTTTGGCGGCCCCCACGCGTCCATCGCGTTCTATCAGATGATCCAATCCCACGCCTTCGCGAATGTCGACACCCTGTGCAGTATGCGCCGCACGAAAATAGTCCGAGGTTTGGGGGGCCGCAATGCGTTGCAAAATGCGGTCTGCCATCTCCACCAAGGTGACGTTCACACCCTTTTTCGCGGCGACAGCTGCGGCCTCTAACCCAATGTAACCACCCCCGATAATTAGGGCGCGCCGCCCCTCTTGGAATTCGTCTGC
>CAXACF010000601.1:0-1556 GCA_963967125.1 uncultured Rhodobacterales bacterium
CGCGCACGGTGAAGCCGGATGACGAGCATTGCGCCATCTCGCGCCTGCTGACGCTGGAGAACAGCTGGCACGGGCAGGCCATCTCGCTCGACCGCATTAATGCCGCGGCAAAACGTGGCCGCGAACACGGCCTGATTGTCCATATGGACGGGGCGCGGCTGATGAATGCCTGTGTGAAACTCGGCGTTTCACCGGCGGACATGCTGGCCGAGATCGACTCGGTCTCGCTATGCCTGTCGAAAGGGCTCGGCGCGCCCGCGGGGTCGGTGCTTGCCGGATCAAAGGAGATGATCCGGAAGGATTTGGAAAATGAATTTAATTTTCTACTCATCGATGGATTATCGCAATGCGAAGATAAGTTCGTTTCCGCGCTTTCGATGGCACTTGGTTCCGTTCCATTGTTTGGTGGATCATCTGCTGACGGGGTGGAATTCACGAAAACAAAACTTGTACACCAAGGAACTTAGCACGAAAACGCAGCCGTTCTTATGCAGGTCAGAACGCGTTGTGAAATATCGGTATTCAAAACAGATCACCTTATTCCCACAGAAAAGCGGATGGTGGTCACAAAGGCCAATCCAGAAGAGCGCACGGTAAGTGAAATAAATGCAGCCCCAGCCGCAAAAGAGTATGCGCGATTATTAGGGAAAGACCCCGAACAATTGTCCACATTCACATTTGCGGCGCATCCTGTTGTCGTTAAGGTTGGGGGAACCCACCATGTTCGGGCAATTCAACGCATTTCCGAAAACGGTGATCTTATATTCTTTTCCGCGATTGACGAGGGCTTGGTCCTTACACTTGCCGATCCTATGGATATGTCTGACCATCTTGAAAAAGAGATGGCAAAACTATCCCAAGAACGCGCACCAGATATTGTGTTGGCATGCGATTGCATTTTGAGACGATTAGAAGCCCAAGAAAAGCAAAAATCGCACGCACTTTCTCAGATCATGTCCGACAATCGGGTTTTTGGATTTTCCACCTACGGCGAGCAGTATAACTCAATGCATGTGAACCAAACACTGACGGGCGTTGCGATCTATCCACCCGAGGCGGGCGAATGATCGAAGCGCTTATCAATCCAAACGACCCAATCGAAGAGCAGAACGAAAAGCTCATCAAAATTATCGAGTCGCTGATGACTCGCGTTGAGCGTGAAACCGATGCGTCAGGCGCGGCCTATGCGCAGTTTCAGCGTGCAGCAGTTTTGGAAGATGAAGTCAGAGCTCGAACAAAAGAGCTTGAACATGCGTTAGATTTGCTAAACGAGTCAAACTCGCGACTTGCCAGTGCGAATGCGGAGACAGAAAAAGCACGTTCAAACCTGACAAGTGCGATTGAGTCGATTCAAGAGGGATTTGCATTGTTCGATCCTTCGGGACGTTTGGTGATGTGCAATTCCAGATTTGGAATGCACATGCCGGACATTCATGAATATTTGGTCCCAGGTTTATTATTCAATGACTATGTCAGAATGGTTAGTGAGAGCACCTTTTTGAACCTGCCCGAAGATACAGAGGCGTCAGATTGGGCCGCGCAGCGGATGCAGCGGC
>CAXACF010000602.1:0-1551 GCA_963967125.1 uncultured Rhodobacterales bacterium
GGCAGGATCCCAGACCCGTTGTTGTGTCACTTTCACCACATTTGGTTGACACCCAAAGTTCAGATATTGAGCATTCTTCACGCTGATACTCTGAGGTCATGTGAACAAACTCTTTTGCGGCCCAGCTGGCGGCACGGATTGTTTCAAAATCGCCGTTTTGTTCGATTGAAAACTCTGCCACTGGTTTACCTGTCGCGCGAATTCCATCGGCGATACGCTTGGTCCAACCAGGCTCAATCCCAATCACAACAACGGCGGCCACGTTTGGGTTTGCACCTGTGCCGATCATTGTGCGGAAATGCAGTTCCAGATCTTCACCAAACTGCAAACGACCATAGGCATGTGGGATCGCCATTGTGCCTTTTACATTGTTTGCCACCGCTTCACATGCTGCGTTTGAGATATCGTCAACAGGCAGGATCACCACGTGGTTACGTACGCCAACACGTCCATTTTCGCGACGGAAGGCCTTAACAGTCATATTTGAATACTTAGAAGCCATGAATTCTTCTCCTTACCAGCGCTTGGTTTTACAGTTGTGTGTGTGAACGTGTCCACCTTTGGGGATATCGGCGATGATTTTGCCGATGTCCTCGCCATATTTCATGGCTGTGTCGCCCTCTTTCAGATCCTGTAGCGCAATCTTGTGACCAATCGGCACATCCGCGCCAGACGTCAGGCGAAACGTTGAATTATCATGAGTTACACAGCACAGCATATCCGTCCCTGCTGTTAACCCCTCAACAACAACAACACCAACGTTGTCGTCTTGTTCATGAACGAGAAGATGGGGAATTTCAGACATTTAAGTCTCCTCAATGGGTTGGTTTCAAAATTATCTTGGGTGCTTGGCTGGTTCCTGAACGGATATCCTGAAAGGCCTGAGCACCATGGGATAGCGGGCGCGTTTCTGTCCAACTTAGATCACCAAGTTTGCCATCCATCATGGCCTGGGCAGTATCGCGAAAGTCTTGTGATGTATAGGTATAGGTCCCTGTAAAGGTGATTTCCTGCAGCGTCATGCGGCGGATATTTAATCCACCGAGATCCTGACCCAACCCGATGTGAACAATGATCCCACCGGGGCGCACAGCCTCGGATGCTTGTTCGCGCGTTGCAACATAACCAACGCCGTCAATCACCACATCATAATCATCACCTGATGACACCTGCGTGGGGTCAATCACATGCATATCGTAGCGCGTCGTGATATAGTCACGACGCACGTCATTTGGTTCAACCAAACTGACATTGCCAATTCCTTGGGCACGCAGCGACAGCGCGGCACCCATCCCAATCGCACCACCGCCAAATACCAATGACCGTGTGGCATCTGATCCTGCGGGGTGTGCCTTGGCAACGCGTGCCGCATGCCAGCCACAGGCAATCGGTTCGGCCAATGCCGCCTGATCAAAGGTCAGACTGTCGTCAATGATTACCAAATTGCGTTCTGGAATTGTAATTTTTTGGGCAAATCCGCCCTCTCTGGGTTGCATTGAAATGATTTGGCGCGTGGGGCACAGGTTATCCTGTCCCGACGTGCAGTATCGA
>CAXACF010000603.1:0-1547 GCA_963967125.1 uncultured Rhodobacterales bacterium
TCTCAAAGGCGGTGCCGCCGTCGGCGAAAGCGGGATTGATTTGACCCTGCTTGCGTCCCTTGGGGGGGAATTGTGTTGTCGTTCATTTTGCCATTCATCGCCTATGCCCTGATCCGCGCGATGACGCGCTTGGACACCCTGAATGCATCGGCCGTCGCGGGGCATTATGGGTCTATTTCAATCGTAACATTTGTCACCGCGGTCAGCCTGATTGAAGCACGCGGAATTTCATCAGAGGGGTACTTGGTTGCCGTCGCCGCGGTGATGGAGGTGCCTGCCATCATGTCCGCGCTATGGATGGTGGCGCGCACACGCAATGCCCCCGTGTTTGATGCAAAAATGTTGCACCACATTCTGGGGAATGGGTCTATTGTTTTGTTGGTTGGATCCTTTGTCATCGGCATGATCACAGGTGAGGACGGTATGCAGGAATTGCACCCTTTCATCGTTGTTCCATTCACAGGTGTGTTGGCCGTGTTCCTATTGGACATGGGATTGTCGGCGGGCAAAAGCCTGTTGGTGAACAGGCACGAATTGTCATGGGGTTTGTTTGGATTTGGCTGTTTGATGCCAATCGTTGGATCACTGGCGGGATATGTCATGGCCATGATGGTGGGTTTATCCACGGGGGGCACGTTCCTGTTGATGGTGCTAAGTGCATCGGCATCCTATATTGCGGTGCCTGCTGCGATGCGCTTGGCCCTGCCCGAGGCGAAATCGGGAATATACCTATCCCTTTCACTGGGCATTACGTTTCCGTTTAACTTAACGCTTGGCATGCCCCTCTATTTCTACATTGCCAATCTATAGCATCGAATAGGGCGTCAGGGCCTTTTCCTTGGCCTTGGCCCACCATTTATCCAAATCCTGCGGGTTCATTTCTGAGGCAAGCCCAATGGCAACCAATCCCGTTTCAACGTCATTGGGAAAGGTTGTGACATCAATATGCGCCCCAACCACATGCACGGATAACATGCGCGTTTCTGCACGCACAAAACCCTTCATCCGAAACACACCCTCTGGACGGTCCTGAAGGGCATAGATCAGGGTGTTTCGATTGAATGCAACATCGGCCTCTGCAAACCATTTGGTATAGGCCGCATGTGGTGCTGCACTCGGGTTGGGGGCCTGTGGCGTGCTGGGGGACAGCAACATTTCAATTGTCGCGGCATCGCTTTCCAAAATGGGGGCTTTGCTGATTGTCGCCAATTGCATGGACAGATGATCGCTTAGTTCCGTTTTCGAGACGTAAATCAAATCGGCCACGCGGATCTGATCGCGCACCTGATCCCCGACAAAACGATCGACAAGTTGTTCCAGAATATTCGCACCATCCACCACCGTGATAATTCCCTGATACACCAAATCGGGTTCCGCAACGGCGACATTCGCGATTTTTGCGGGATCAGCTATGCCGCTCGCCTCGATCACAATGTGGTCAGGGCGCATATCCCCATCCAATACATCCCCAATCGCCAGAAAAAGGTCCGCGCCCATCGTGCAACACACACAGCCATTTGAAAGCTGAATCGTATCCTCATCAGCCG
>CAXACF010000604.1:0-1544 GCA_963967125.1 uncultured Rhodobacterales bacterium
TTTGGGGCATCTCTAATTTCCGCAGGTTGATCCAGCAGATCAAACATATCCCCCATATCAACCAAGCTTTGGCGGATTTCGCGGTATACTGTTCCAAGGAAATTCAACGGCATGGTGATTTGAATCATATAGGCATTGACGATCACGAAATCCCCAACACTCATCCTGCCTGCCTGAACCGCGTTGGCCGCCATGACCAAGACGGCAATCAACCCCAATGTGATGATCAGCGATTGGCCAAAATTCAGGAAGGCCAAAGAATAGCTGGTTTTCAGCGCCGCTTCTTCATAGCCGCGCATCGCGCCGTCATACCGATCAGCCTCGCGTTGTTCGGCGCTGAAATATTTCACCGTTTCAAAGTTTAGCAGACTATCAATCGCCTTTTGGTTGGCATCTGTGTCCTGTTCATTCATCTTACGGCGCAGTTTCACGCGCCATTCGGTGACCGCGAATGTAAACCACACATATATCCCGATGGTGATAAAAATTGTCACCATATATTCGGGGCCAAAGACAAACAGCATAACTGTTGCGATCCCCAGCAGTTCCAGCACCAATGGGCCCATAGAAAACAATAAGAAGCGCAGCAGGAATTCGACGCCCTTAACGCCGCGTTCCACAATGCGGCTAAGTCCACCCGTTTTGCGCGTGATATGATAGCGCATCGATAGGCGGTGAATATGCACAAAGGTTTCCAATGCCAACCGACGCAAGGCCCGTTGCCCAACCACGGCAAAAACCACATCGCGCAACTGTTCAAACCCGCGCAACATGATGCGTGCGCCCCCATAGGCCACGATCAACCCAACAGCCCCCAGCGCAAAGAGCGGCAGGCCCCCATCGGACAGGGCATCAACCGCCGCACCATAAAGGAAGGGGGAATAAATCGACAAAACCTTGGACAGGATCAAAAACAGCAATGATCCAACCACACGCAAACGAATGTCCATGCGATCCTTGGGCCACAGATAGGGCGCCACGCGCATGATGGTGCGCATGCCAGAACGGCGTTCATCCGCGGCGGATTTATCGTTAGGTGTTGGTTTGTTTGGCTGCTGCAGTGTTGCAGATTGGGTTTTGGCGGACATGAGACCTCATTTCATCAATAGCTCTCAGTTAACCCTCGCGGCAGAGAAGTTCCAGTGCCGCGAGGAAAATTTACGCCTTATTGTTCTTCTGCTGCATCATCAGGCAGATTGAAAATCTGGCCTGGATAAATCAAATCCGGATCACGGATTTTATCGCGGTTCGCTTCAAACACCTGCACATAAAGAATACCCTGACCATAGCGTTCGCGTGAAATGCCCCAAAGGGTATTACCCGGTTGCACCGTCACCACATTGATACGAGCGGGGCTTTCCGCAGCAGAGAGTTGTTTTTGCAGTTTTGAACGCGCTTCGCGTTTGAACGGAGATTCCATGCGCGCCAATACCTTGGTCGCATCTGCGTTCAACTGATCAATGCGCAGCGTATAGACACCGGGTTCAATCGCGGATGCATCATAGCTCCACGCGCCCAGCGCATCGGTTGTCGTTTCACCGATG
>CAXACF010000605.1:0-1541 GCA_963967125.1 uncultured Rhodobacterales bacterium
CAGATTGGGAGCAAAACCATTGGTTATACAAGTACCAATCGGTATTGAAGCCTCTCTAACTGGTGTTGTTGATCTTCCTTGGATGAAATTATTGATACCTATTCGCACAAAATTGGCCCACAAAACGGGGCTAAAGTTGTTGCCAAAGCATGGGTGGATCCAGATTTTCGCGCAGCCTTGTTCGCCGATGCAACATCGGCTGTGCGCGATCTTGGGTATTATGGACGCCAAGGCGAACATATGGTCGCGGTGGAAAATACAGCAACCACGCACAACTTGGTCGTCTGCACATTGTGCAGTTGTTACCCATGGCCATTGCTGGGCATTCCGCCAGGTTGGTATAAGTCTGATGCCTATCGCGCGCGTGCGGTGCGTGAACCCCGCGCGGTATTGTCGGAATTTGGCACAACCCTAGCGCCTGACACAAAAATTCGCGTCTGGGACAGCACCGCTGAAATTCGATATTTGGTGATCCCTGAACGCCCCGTGGGCACAGATGGCTGGTCAGAGGACCAATTGGCGGACATCGTAACACGCGATGCCATGATCGGCACCAAAGTGATTGAGGCCCCAGTATGAGCCGTGTTCATGATATGGGCGGACGCTTTGGCGATGGTGCGATTGATCCGAATGAACCAGACGAGGTATTCCCACAGGACTGGCATGGGCGCGCCCTTGCCCTAACGCTTGCCGCGGGGGGATTGGGACAATGGAATTTGGACATATCCCGCCACGCGCGGGAATGTTTGTCACCCAAGGATTATGCACGCTTTGGCTATTATGAAAAATGGATTGCGGGGCTGACGGATCTGCTGGTTGAAAATGGTGTTCTGACACAAGAGGAACTAAGTACCCTAACCCCTGCTCCAAACAGCCCCCTGCAAGAGCGGAAAATGTTGGCCGAATATGTCGCCAAGATTTTGGCAAGTGGCGGACCTGCGGATCGCCCATCTGATATCCCTGCGCTGTTCACTGTCGGACAACAGGTAACAACGCGGATGCATGGCAACACATTGGTTGACGGCGGGCACACCCGCCTGCCCAGCTATGCCCGTGGAAAAACAGGATGGATCATTGCGCATCACGGCGCGCATGTTTTCCCAGATAGCAATGCACATCGTTTGGGCGAAGCCCCTGAACCGCTGTATTCCGTTGGGTTTTATGCACGGGATTTGTGGGATACTGCGGAAAACCCTGAGGATGAAGTGGTGCTGGATTTGTGGCAGTCCTATTTGGAACCTGCCTAATGAATGATGCGCCCGCACCCGTATTTGAAGAACCTTGGCACGCCCAAGTTTTCGCAATCACAGTCGCGCTGAACGAGGCGGGTGTTTTTCAATGGACAGATTGGGCCAATCGTTTTGCCGCCACGCTAAAGCAACACGGGCTAACCCACGAATTGAATGGGGGATCAGATTATTTTCATGCATGGATCGAAACGTTAGAAGATTTTCTTGCGGATCAAAAAATCGCCCTTCCCAGTGATTTGCAGGTTCTGAAATCTGCCTGGAAGCAGGCCTATTTGCAGACCCCGCATGAGA
>CAXACF010000606.1:0-1539 GCA_963967125.1 uncultured Rhodobacterales bacterium
GGGCGAACAGTTGGGGTGCGGGTGTTTCGTCGCGCAGGCGTGATAAGCGTAGTGCCAGTCCAATCGCCGCCCAGGACAGGGCCACAATAATGGACGAGACAGCGCCCAAGGGGCTGCCCCCAGGCATAGGAGAACGTTTCAAGACGGCCCAAACGACCCCAGCCATGGCCAGGGCCAATCCCAACGCACGTGCGGGTGTTAAGTGTTCCCCAGGCAGCAAAAAATGCGCGAAAATGGCCAACCAAACAGGCATTGAATAAAACAAAATGCTGACCCGCGCGACCGAGGTTAAATCAAGCGCAGTGAACAAACATATGAATTCAGCAGCAAACAAGAAACCCGCCCATACCCCTACGGCCCAAAGACGGCGTGGCAGTCGCACGGATTGGGTTTTCCAAGTCATCCAGGCCCAAATCAAAAAAATTGCACCGACTGAGCGCATACCCGCCTGAAACGCAGGTTGAAAGCCATCGTTGGTCACTTTGATCACTACTTGGTTAAAGGCCAACACAATGGCAAACCCCACCAACAAAGCTGCGCCTGTGATATCCATAGTCTGTTGTCGTTTCATGCGCCGACAGGACGCCAAGACACACCGAGGGTCAAGAGGCTTTTCACGCTTTTTTCGCAATCCATTCCATGTTAGCCGATATGGGTAATGGAGGTGTCACATGGATTTTTTGCAGATTACGTCGATATTAATCGTCCTTGCCGCGGCATTTGGGGCGATTAATTACCTGTTTTTCAAATTGCCCAGCGCAATTGGTATTTTGGTGGTGTCGCTGCTTGCCTCGCTTGGGATCGTTGCCCTTGATGCACTTCTTCCCGACATGGGGATCGAGGATACCGTGCGCACAACCGTGACAGGGGTCGATTTTTCCCAAGCACTGCTAGAGGGAATGCTGGGCCTCTTACTCTTTGCGGGCGCACTACATGTGAAACTATCAGATCTACAAAAACAATGGTCACTCATTCTCCTGATGGCGACATTGGGTGTTGCGCTTTCAACACTTGTTTTTGGCATCGGCGCACATCTGATGTTTGGCCTGCCGCTTTTGGTTGCGCTGGTCTTTGGCTCTCTCATCTCGCCAACAGATCCTGTTGCGGTGTTGGGCGTGTTGCGGGCCGCCAATCTGAAAAAATCGCTTGAAACCAAAATTGCAGGCGAAAGCCTGTTTAATGATGGCGTTGGCTATGTGGTGTTTTTGGTTTTGGTTGGCTTGGCCTTTCCATCAGATCATGGGCATGGCAGCGGCATCAGTGATGCGGCGATCCTATTTGTGCAAGAGGCCGTTGGCGGTGCTGTGATCGGCCTGTTGTTAGGATGGTTGGTGTTTCGTGTCATGCGCAAAATTGATGATTACCCGCTTGAGGTGCTTTTGACACTGGCACTGGCCTTTGGGGGATACCAATTGTCTGTGTGGTTGCATGTGTCGGCCCCGATCATGGCGGTGTGTGCGGGACTGTTGATTGGTGATATCGGTGCAAAACATGGGATGAGTGCCGAAACACGCGATTATGTCGATGCATTTTGGAAGC
>CAXACF010000607.1:0-1539 GCA_963967125.1 uncultured Rhodobacterales bacterium
ATCCCCATTTGGTCGATAGATTGATCATGTTTTTCAATGTGGGGTTGGGTGGGGCGGACAGACCGATCTTCAAATCTTTATGCCGTTGCCCCAAAATTTGCAGGTCCAGCGTTATGACAAGTGCCGAACATTTCGCGTCCTTCGCCCGCTGGATCAGGCGTGACACATATCCCGTGTCCCGCATTGTATAAAGCTGGAACCAAAATGGCGCTGTTGTGTTTTCTGCCACATCCTCGATCGAACAAATCGACATTGTGGACAGGGTGAATGGCACCCCAAATTTTTCGGCGGCGCGCGCGGCTTTGATTTCACCATCGGCGCATTGCATGCCTGTCATTCCGACGGGTGCCAATGCAACGGGCATGGCCACCTTTTGTCCAATCATCTCGCTCGCGGTTGAGCGACCCGTCATATCGACCGCAACGCGTTGACGTAGGCGCAATTGATCAAAATCAGAGGTGTTTTCGCGAAATGTTTGTTCTGTCCAGCTTCCGCTTTCGCAGTAATCATAAAACATTTTTGGGACCCGACGATGATAGATGTCTTTTAGGTCTTGGATGTTGGTAATGACAGTCATGGCAATTTCCTTTGAATTGGTCGTATTATTTTACCAATTCGCCGATGATTGCAAACGAAAAACGCCGCCCAGCAGAAGGCGGCGTTCCAAAATGTGATAAAACTTGGGTTATGCGCGGTGCGCACCATCGGCCAGGGATTTTACGAATGCCAGAACCTCTGCCGCTGATTTCCCTGCGCCCAATTCACTGACGATTGCGGAACCCACAACGGCGCCGTCCGCAATGGATGCGATTTCTTGGGCGCGTTCAGGCGTTTTGATGCCAAAGCCCACGATAACGGGCAAATCTGTTTGTGATTTGATGCGTGCCACTTCTGGGCCTACATCGCCTGCTTGGGCCTCGGCAGCACCAGTGATGCCTGTGATTGAAACGTAGTACACGAACCCAGATGTGTTTTGCAAAACCTTGGGCAAGCGTTTGTCATCGGTTGTTGGCGTTGCAAGACGGATAAAGTTCAGTCCCGCATTTTGCGCAGGAATACACAGTTCATCATCTTCTTCTGGCGGCAAGTCCACGACAATCAATCCATCAATCCCGGCCGCCTTGGCATCGTTCAGGAATGCATCAACACCGCGGCTGTAAATAGGATTGTAATACCCCATCATCACGATTGGTGTGCTGTTGTCGGTTTCACGGAATTTGCGCGCCAAATCCAACGTGCTTTCCAACGTCATGCCTTGTTCCAATGCGCGTTGGCCGGCCAATTGAATGGTTGGGCCATCGGCCATGGGATCGGTAAAGGGTAGACCCAATTCAATGATGTCAACGCCCGCCTCTGGCAATCCACGCACAACCTCAAGCGACGTGTCAAAATCCGGATCGCCCGCCATAACATAGGCCACGAATGCCTTTTTGCCCTCGGCATTCAGTCGGGCGAAGGTATCATCAATGCGTGTCATCAAAAGTATCCCAGTGTTCGAGTTTGGCACAAACTGCCAGAGCAGTGTGGGAATAACAATAG
>CAXACF010000608.1:0-1538 GCA_963967125.1 uncultured Rhodobacterales bacterium
TCGTCATAGGTCAGGAAACTTCCCGCGTCTGGTAGATCGCTGGAATGGGCTATGATGATGGGGAAGTTTTTGAACAATATGTCCATTTCGGCCCTCAGCTGATCTGGATCATTGTATTTGGCAACCGGATTATGCATCACATCTTCCAGCATATGGGTTGTCCCATTTGCTTTGTGATCAAGTGTCTCTTTTATAATCTGGCGTTCTTCTTCGCTGATCAACGTTGAACCTCATGTGATACTCATCGTCATATTATTATGAAACATAACTAAAAACAACTATGCTGAGTCATACAAATTTTATGTTGAATATTGCCGCACTAATGTTTCCACAACATCTGCCACGCTTTCGGGAGCGTTCACCAATCCCACTCCTTGACCGGCGCTCCATACGTGTTTCCACGCCTTTGATCCCGTATGCATATCTTGGGAAAAATCGATTTTCGCCACCGCTTTCATCGCCTCTTCTGTCAAACCAGCTGCCTCGACACTTGCCCGCATCCAATTGCCCAATGCACCAGTGATCGCGCGCGATGCAATTAGGTCTTCCATTTGGCTATCCCAAACCATTTGACGGTAATCATCATTAATCAAAGACTCTTGGCATGCCAAAAAGCGGGTTCCAAGGTAGGCGAAATCAACTCCCAATGCCTCAACCGCTTTGATTCCACGGCCAGTACCGATGCCCCCACCCACAATAATGGGACCATCAAAAAATGTGCGCACCTCTTCCACAAACGGGATCATGGCATATTCTCCTGTATGCCCACCTGCACCCGCGCAGATCAGGACTAGTCCATCTGCACCCTTTTCAATTGCCTTCCGCGCAAATTTTGGGGAATTCACATCGGCAAATACCAATCCACCATAACCATGAACAACATCGGTAACCCGATGCGGACCGCCCAGTGCTGTGATGACCAACTCTGGTTGATATTGGCGCACCAAATCAAGCTCGGCGTCAAAGCGTCCATAACTGTTGTGCGTTATCATGTTCAACGCCCATGGTGCATCCGCGTTTGTGACAGATGTCGAAATTTGATCCAACCAACTGACCAATTGTTCTTCTGTGCGCGCATTCGTGGCGGGAAACGTGCCTAAAACACCCGATTTGCAGGCGGAAACTACCATATCAGGGCCCGTGACCAAAAACATAGGCGCACAAATCGCGGGCAGACGCAGGCGGGATTTGATTGAATCTATGCGCTCAGAGGGGGATGAAGTCATTTTGGTCATGCAATTTTGGTTTCCTGTTCGTTGGCGATGTGTTCGATAAGAACGATGTCAGTCTGCAACAAACTCTTAATATAATTCAACGCGCTTTCGCAGAGGACGACGTGAAGACAATCAGCGCGACCCATATCAATGGAAAGGCCATTTTCTTTGCCCACCCGAATTCTTCCCCAAACACGAAAACAGCGACCAAGAATATCAGCGTGGGCGCGATATACTGCAACATCGCAATGGTCGAAAGCTTTAGTAATTTTGCGCCATTTGCATAAACGATCAACGGGATTGCCGTTACCAATCCGCACCCCA
>CAXACF010000609.1:0-1535 GCA_963967125.1 uncultured Rhodobacterales bacterium
ACCCAAGTCATCCGCAAAGGGGCGCCTGCGATTTACGGGCACTATTTGTCAACAGTGTCCATGAAATCAGGAGCCCCCATGGCGGGCACCCCTGAGATCAGTTTGATGAACTTTATGATCGGTCAAATGGCCCGCTATTACGGTGTTCCATGGCGCACATCCAATACCTTGGGCGGGGCAAAAACATTTGACGCCCAAGCGGGTTATGAAAGCGCCACAACATTGATGGCCGTCATGATGGCGGGTGCGAATTATATCTGGCACTCCGCGGGTTGGAACGAGGCGGGAATGCATTGTTCCACGGCGAAATTTATCGTGGACGCCGAACAATGCGCCATGGCCTATCGGATGAGCCAAGGGATCAATTGGGACGATTTTGACGAAGGTTTATCCGCTGTGGGGGACATTGGTCCAGGGGGGCATTACCTAGGGCATCCCCATACTTTAGAGAAATTTTCCTCTGCGTTCTTTATGCCCGAAATGTTTGACAACAATTCGATTGAACAATGGGCGGCAGAAGGGTCCGTTGAAATCAATGAACGCGCCTTGAAACGCGCGCGCGATCTGTTGTCAGAGTATGAAGAGCCCAAATTGGACGAGGCGGTCAATGAACAGCTGTTGGATTACATCGCGCGCCGTGAACGCGAAATTCCAGCCGCCGACGCGCTGAACCAAGATTTCTGATCCATGAAGGTCACGCGCCAACCCAAAAATCCAGGACCCGCAGCATGGGCAAAAATTTTGCCCGAGGCTGCACACCATCCCACGCTAGAGGAGGATCGCCACGTTGATTTCCTGATCATCGGGGCGGGATTTGCGGGCCTGACGGCGGCGCGGCGGATCAGTGAACTGGAACCCACCGCAACGGTTGCGGTGGTCGAGGCATTTCGTTTGGCCGAGGGGCCGGCGGGGCGCAATTCGGGCTTTATGATTGATCTGCCCCACGATTTGGCCAGTGACGATTACGGCGGGCAGGCCGTGCGCGATCATCAAAGCATTCGGCACAATCGTGCAGCAATTTCCTATGCTGCCGATATGGTGGAAACGCTTGGACTTCCGCAGGCCTGTTTCCAAAAGATCGGCAAAATCAATGCGGCCGCAACGGATCGGGGCATTGCGCATAATCAAGGATACCAAGAACATCTGACGCATCTAAACGAACCCTATGAGATCTTGGATGATCGTCAAATGCATGAATTGACGGGCATAACATTTTATAAACAGGGGCTTTTCACGCCTGGCACGGTCATGTTGCAACCGGCGCAATATATCCAAAGCCTGGGCGCGGCAATTGTCAGTAATCGGGTCGCCATTTACGAAAATTCGCCCGTGATGGCCTTGGATAAGGTTGGTGGCATGTGGCGTGCTGAAACCGCCAAGGGTGCGATTTCAGCACCTATCGTGATCCTTGCCACCAATGGATTGGCACAGGCCTTTGGGTATTACAAATCCCGCGTTGTCCACATTTATACCTATGCATCCATGACCCGCGCGCTGAGCGCGGATGAGGTGCAGCGGTTGGGCGGTGTGCCGAA
>CAXACF010000610.1:0-1518 GCA_963967125.1 uncultured Rhodobacterales bacterium
GGCCCTGTGTTGCTTATGGCTTGCACTTCTGTTGGGGCTGGTGTTCGTGTTTTTCATGTTGACGCTTTATTAAAAAATGGGGCATGGATTGTAGCGCATGGCAGGGCTGATACGGGATTCGCAGCGCAGTTAACGGTGGGTTATAAACCCACCGCATGTACATTTTCTTGCTTGGCTGCGCGTTGAAAAATATCTGTTTCTTCCACAACCATGGCATCATTTTTTTTGATGACACTCTTTGAATGATTTCAAGACGGCCCCGCTGATGATTGGGCGTGCGGGTTGTGCACAGGGCCCACCGTCAAACGCAGCGGCCAATGCGGGAAGAACAGTGTGAATTTCATCCTTTTGAATGTCGCTCAACATCCGTGTCGCCTGCGGTCCCGCTAGCATCGTTTCGCTGGCTGCATTTCGTCAACAAGAATACGGACCACTCAACAGGGATTATTGGAAATTAGAATGTTTATTTTATGTCAAGAAGGGTAAAGGTTGAGAATATTTCAGATGTTACTAGACCGCAATAATAGGATGCTTGTGGTATCGCGCTCAATAAATATCAATTTGTAGAAAGCAAAATCTTTAGCGCGATATAGGGAACTAGATTGAATGTGATGATCATGATCCAATAAATCATCAAAATTTTTGGGATATCCGCGATCATTTTATGGCCAAATTCACCAAAGAGCCTTTCGGTCATAACTGATGTTAAATCTTTGAAAACAGAAATTTTTAATAGACCAATTGCAAAGAATACTAGGTTGACCATCAGCATCCAACCAAAGAATTGCACCAATGTATGTAAGGTCATCATGCGTCCGTTTCACCCGCGCGGCGTCGATTATCAAAGACGCCGCCAGAGCCTGAGTGATTTAAATTAAATCAATAGATCGTCTAATGTTTTTCCGCTTGCCAATGCGTCGGCCACCCAGTGGGGTTGACGCCCGCGGCCTGTCCATGTTTCGGACCCGCTTGCGGGGTTTTTATACTTTGGGGCAACCCTACCTCTGGACTTTTTGGCTTTGGCCTTTTTCGGCTTATCCGCAGCCATCAGATCGCTAATATCCAATCCATTATCTTGGGCTAATTTGCGCACCTTTTCGGCGACCTCTTGTTTTTTGGCCAATGCCGCCTGTGCGTCTGAAATTAATTTATTTAATTGCGCAATCGACATCTTATTCAAATTAAGCGCCATTATAACCTCCGATATTTAGCGAAAATATTAAGAGGGTATTAAAGTTAAAAAATCAACAAAAAAGCGAGAGTATATAAGTTTGATAATAGAATTTAAAACTGTGCAGGTGTTCTTATAAAAAGTAAAGCGCGCCCTTATCCAAAGAATGAATAAGGGCGCGCTTTATAATTAGCGTGTAAACTTTTTATGTTTAATCCGCTTGGGTTCCAATGCATCTGGACCTAGGCGGCGTTTCTTATCCTCTTCATAAGCGGAAAAGTCGCCTTCGAACCATTCAACATGCGCCTCGCCCTCGAATGCAAGGATATGGGTACAGATACGGTCGA
>CAXACF010000611.1:0-1515 GCA_963967125.1 uncultured Rhodobacterales bacterium
TGGCTTGATGCGGATATGCCGGTTGAAAACCTACCCAGCGAAGTTGTATTTGAGGGGCGCGTGCGTGGCATCACACTTGAAAACCTGAGTGTTGCTAAAGAAGGGACACTGTGCATTCGCGCCTACATCGGGGATCAACAGGTTGCTGAGGCGGGCCCATTGATCATTCGCGATGGGGATGTTGCGGGATATTGGGGGGACTTACACGGGCAAAGTGGGGAAACCATCGGCACAGGGTCAATCGAAGATTATATGACGTTTGCCCGCGATTTGGCGTTTTTGGATGTGACCAGCCATCAAGCGAATGATTTTCAAATTAAACCTGCATTTTGGGATCATTTAAACGACCTGACAGCGCGGCTGGATGAACCAAATCGCTTTACCGTCTTTCCAGGATATGAGTGGTCAGGCAACACCGCAGTGGGCGGAGATCACAACGTGTTTTATCGCCATAAGGGCAGCACATTGCGCCGCTGTTCCCACGCCCTGTTAGAGGATCGTCAGGACGCAGATACAGATGCGCATACGCTGACAGATCTATATCGAGATATCCGCAACAGTGGCGAAGATGCGGTGTTATACGCACATGTCGGGGGGCGTTATGCCAATATCCACTATGATCATGATCCCATCTTGGAAACCGCGGTTGAGGTGCATTCAGATTGGGGAACCTTTGAATGGATATTGACGGATGGATTTGAATTGGGTCGCCGCGTTGGGGTCGTTGCCAATAGTGATGGCCACAAAGGACGCCCAGGGGCCAGTTACCCGGGCATTTCGGAATTTGGGGCCTATGGTGGGCTTACCTGTTTCTTAGCAGCACAAAACGATCGCGACAGCATTTTTGAGGCGATGCGTCGGCGGCATCATTATGCAACGACAGGATGTCGTTTGGCCATGGATGTAACAGGCGAATTGGCCACCGAAGGAACCCTCTATCTGCGAAATCCTGATGCGGTGAAGGATGCCGAAACGCGCCCTGTCACCCAAATGCATATGGGGGATATTGTTCAGACCGCGGCAGGGCGTGTTCGCATCAATGTCGCCGTCCACGCTGCCAGTGGGATCGAACGGATCGAACTGCGCCGCGGGGCTGAGATTATCGAAACACTGCGCCCCTATACTGAAATAGATCTTGGAAATCGTGTGCGGATCATGTGGTCGGGGGCTGAATATCGGGGGCGCGGACGCAACAGTCGTTGGATGGGCCGCGCTGATTTAACGGCGGCTGATATCCAGCATTTGGAAACGATCAACCACTGGAACCCTGAACGCCCCTTGGAACAGCGCTGATCTTCGCAGGTTATTTGAGACAGTGTGACGACAGGCAACATTGTGGGTATGGATTTGTGGCTGAATGACGTTGCAGGTCACTGCAACCTAACCACCAATTTTGGGGATTTGTCTGTGAATTGACAAACACTGGGATTGGCAAGCGTGGCCCAAGACTTAGGCGGGCTTCAGTTTTTGATGCTGCTGGTTCAACAATAAGAGCGATAGATGGAATTGAAAACA
>CAXACF010000612.1:0-1513 GCA_963967125.1 uncultured Rhodobacterales bacterium
TTCACATGGCGTGGAATTACGGGGTGAATTTTGGGCTATTTGCCCATGATTCACCTTGGACACGCTGGGTGTTGATTACGATTGCGGTTGGGGTCAGCGTGTTTATTGCCTACTGGACATGGAAAGAACGCTTTGGCCCATGGGCGCAGGTGTTCGCAGGGTTGTTGATTGGTGGGGCGCTTGGCAATGCGTATGACCGCATCCGCTATGGCGCGGTTGTTGATTTTTTGAACATGAGCTGTTGCGGCATTCAAAACCCATATGCATTCAATGTCGCTGACATTTTTATTTTCGTTGGCGCCATTGGTTTGGCAATTTTCCCCCAACCGAAAAAAGACGGATGACCGCGCTGTTGCTTTGCGCTATTGCTAGGGCCAAAGCAGTGGAGGTTGCATGAGATACGCAGTTGTTTTTGGGATCATTGGTTCAATGATGCTAAGCGCGTGTTCTGATACGCCGCCCAAGTTGCGTGATCTTTATGATCCTTATGCTGGCCCAGAAGAATTTGCCATTTCCCCCAACCTTGAACTGGAGATGCCCCAAGATTTGGCAAGCCTACCAACGCCGACGCCGGGTGGTCAAAATCTAACTGATCCAAACCCAAAAGGGGATGCGATTGCATTGTTGGGGGGCGATCCAAATCGCGTCACGGCTTCCCGATCTGGCACCAATGACGGTGCGCTGTGGACCTATGCCACACGGTTTGGATTTGACCCCAATATTCGCGCAACTGTTTCTGAAGAGGATCGTAGGTTCCGTTTGATTCAGGGGCGGTTTTCGCAAATCAAACTGTTTCGTGTAGATCGCTATAATCAAATTTATCGTCGTCAAACACTGGATGCCAAAAAGGAAGTTCAGCGTTGGCGTGAACTTGGTGTCAGTACGCCGTCTATGCCTACTAATTAAACCTCACCTTTCTGTGTGAGGCCTTGAAGCACGCAAGATTTCAAATACATGTTCCATAGTTGTCGGAGGATACCTATGATTTTACGTCTGTTGTTGTCGGTTTGTGTTGGATTGACCTTTGTTACAGCCTCGCATGCCGCGATTGAGGATCAGGTCAGCGAATTCATGTTGGATAACGGCATGCAGGTCGTTGTTATCGAAGACCACCGCGCACCTGTGGTCGTGCATATGGTGTGGTATCGCGCAGGTGCTGCTGATGAAACACCTGGTGTTTCAGGCGTCGCGCATTTTTTGGAACATCTGTTATTTAAAAAAACCAAAAACCTTGATGCGGGCGAACTGTCCCGAACGGTGGCCGAGAATGGCGGGACAGACAACGCCTTTACCAGCTATGATTACACTGCCTATTACCAACGCGTCGCGGCAGACAGATTGCCAATCATGATGCAGATGGAGGCAGATCGAATGGTCAACTTGGACCTGAGTGAAGACGACATTTTGGTCGAACGTGATGTCATCATCGAAGAACGCAACCAACGCACAGAAACCAATCCAAGCGCGCTTTACCGAGAACAGGCAAACGCAGCCTTGTTTCAAAATCATCGCT
>CAXACF010000613.1:0-1505 GCA_963967125.1 uncultured Rhodobacterales bacterium
CCCCGTCACCACACTTCTGAAACCCGACGAGACGTGGGAGGGGGTTGGAAGAGAGCCCGTAAAGTCATCAGAAGGAAGTGCTACGGGCTGGATCCCAGAGTTGCGTGATCCTTGTCTGTTTTATGATGAAGGGCAACTTTGGCTGCTTTACAGCGGCGGCGGCGAACGTGGGATTGGGGTGGCCCAAGTGATTGATTATTGATCGCCTTTCGCGTTCAATAAGTCTTGTAACCATGCCTTAACATCTGTGGTGTTTTCGCCAAGCTTTGGCGCATTTGACGATGGCACATAGTGGGCCGCGCCCCCTAAACGAAATGGCACTGTGGGCACCTGAACACCGTCATCGGTTGTTTGCACGAATCCACGCGCCACAACCTGATCGGATGCCAGTGCCTCGGGCAGGCTGCGTAATCGGGCAGCGGGTACACCGTTTTCCTGAAGGATGGCTTCCCATTCTTCTGCATCTTTTTCCAACAACTTGGCCTCAATTTCCGCGACAAGCTCAGCTGCATATTTTTTGCGGGCATCAAGTTTGGAAAACCGTGGATCATCCAACCAATGATCACATTCCAAGGAACGTGCTAGATTTTGAAAATGGGCTACTTCATTCACGCCAAGTGAAATGACGCCTGTCCGACATGGAAAACTCCCCGCTCCGGGGGAACGTGAATTGGCCAAATTCCCACGGCGCTGCGGGGCATTTCCTGTTTTTAGATAATCCGTGATTGTAGAACTCATCAACGACAGACCCGTTTCCAACATGGATACATCGACAAAGGTCCCCTTGCCCGTTTTACTGCGTTCAAACAGGGCTGCAGAAATCGCAAAACTTGCGGCCATCGCGGTTCCGTAATCCAAAACAGGCGCCCCTGCACGCATCGGACCACTTTCTGCGGTGCCTGTTGCGTCCATCAAACCACAACTCGCCTGAATATTCACGTCATAGGCAGAGGTGTTTTCCTGTGGGCCACCCCGACCATAACCCGTCATAGCGCAATGGATCAAATGCGGAAATGCTTGCGACAGGCGCGTTTCATCCAATCCCAAACGCTTCATCGTTTCGGGGCGGTGGTTTTCAACGAACACATCCGCAATCGACAACAGCCCCAACATGGTTTCAAAATCTGCCTCATCCGCCAAATCCAGCGCAATTGATCGTTTGCCTGCGCCTTGCGTTAGATATGCAGTGCTCATTCCCCGACTCGCACCAATGGAATCTGTTCCACCCCGATGACGGATTGCGTCGCCTTTTGTTGACGACTCAATCTTTATGACCGTCGCGCCCAGCAATCCAAGGTAATAACTGCAAGCCGGTCCTGCCAAAACATGCTTAAAATCAACGACAATCAGGCCTGACAGTCGGTGTATCGGGGACCTTTCGTTAACTTTTTTCAGTTTCTATAATTTCAACTGTTTACACCCGACGCCTTTTGCGTTTGTGTGGTCTCCACCAAATGGGTAGTATCTATGTCTTTTATCAACAAAGTGGCAGTAGGTCTCCACTA